>NZ_WPCE01000057.1 GCF_009742825.1 Halorubrum sp. CBA1125 | reverse complement strand
AGCGCGCGGGCGGCCGCGCTCCTCGGTGGCGGGTCGTCCGGAGATGGGAGGTCGTCCGGCGACACCGGCGGCGAGTCGGACGACGTCGACGTGGACGCCGACGCGGTCCACGCGGTCGACCTCGCCGACGCGGAGCCGCTGGCGGACGCGTTCGTCGCCGAGGGGATCAACCCCGGGACCACCGCGGACATCACGTGTGCGGCCCTCTACGTTGCGCTCCGCCGTGGCGCGGAGGTGACGCCATGATCGACGGACGTGGCGGCGGCGACGACGGACGCGACGACAACCACGGACGCGACGACAACCACGGACGCGACGCACACGACGACAACGACGCAGACGGCGACAGCGACGGAAACCGCGGCGACGACCGAACCGGCACCGCGTCCGACCGGGCGCAGTCGGGGGATTGGCTGGGGACGCGTCCGGAGGGCTGGCCGGTCCCGCTGCGCGGCGTCACCGAGTCGGTCGTGACGACGCGCGGGCCGAACGACCGGTGGAACGTCGCCGCGCTCGGGCTCCACGCGCCGGAGACCCCGACGGGTCCGGTCACCGCACGGACGTACGGACGCACCCGGACGTGGCGGAACTTCACGGAGCGCGGACGCGGCGTCGTGCAGTTCACGACCGACCCGCGGACGTTCGTCGACGCGGCGCTCACAGTCCGCGAGGCCGACGACCCCGTCCTCGACGCGGCGGACGCGTGGGTCGAGGTGCGCGTCGAGGCGGTCGCCCGCGAGACGGACGGTGACACCGTGGTGAGGACGTGGGCGCTCGACCCGGTCGAGAGCGCGGTCCGCGCGGAGCGCGTCCCCACGGTGAACCGCGGGTTCGGCGCGGTCGTCGACGCGACGGTGGCCGCCTCCCGGCTGGACGTGCCGGCGTTCGACACGGAGGCGATTTTCGACCGACTGCGGTACTTCGCGGACGTGGTCGAGCGGTGCGGCGGTCCCGCCGAGCGCGAGGCGTTCGCCCGGATCGACGCGGTCACCGGGTGGCGGGAGCGAGCGGCGGGAGACGACGAACCCGAGTGAGCGGACCCGTCTGTCACCGACTCACGGCCGCTCGCGGCGGAACGAACCCTTTTAGTTCGGCCCGGCGGTAGCGCCGGTATGGCCATCAAACCCAAGTACATCAAACAGATCGGGAACGCCCTGCTGGAGCGGTATCCCGACTCGTTCAACACGGACTTCGAGACGAACAAGGAGAGCGTCACCGCGCTGACCACCGTCGAGTCGAAGGGCGTCCGCAACCGGATCGCCGGCTACGTCACCCGGAAGAAGGCGCAGTCGGTGCAGGCCGCGTAAGGGGATTCCGCGCTTCTCGTCCCGCAGCGTTTCCACGAGCGGCAGGGCTCGCGTGGGGCGTGTCGTCTTCGGTGCGTCCGGCAGCGTGCCGGGCATGAGGGCGAATCCGGCATCGTTCAGTGCACGCAACGGATCGCGGGCTACCGCCGAGACCGTCCCAGCGCGAGTCCGGCGAACGCGACGACCGCCAACTGGACGCCGACGCCGACCGCGGACCCCAGCGCGCCGAGAGCGACGATCACGTCCTGATTGGGACCGGTCCACAGCAGCACCGCACCGGAACCGACGAGGTACACGAGTCCGCCGACGGCGCCGGTGGCCAGCGTCGTCGCGCCGACGTCGAGCGCGTCGCCGCCGCGACGACCGACTCGGTACGCGACGCCGAGGAGCAGCCCGTAGACGAGGACGAACGAGACGGCGCGCCCGCCGAGGGCGTACAGGCTGAGCGCGCCCGGTCCGGGAATGTCGATGGACGACTCCAAGATGAGGGGTGCGATGCGACGCGCAACGCTGATCGCGGCCGCCGCGACGGCCGCGACCGCGGGAGGAACCGGGGACCAGTTCATGGGGCGACCGGGACGTGCGTCCGCGTCCCGTGTGTACTTTTTGCTCTGTTGTGACTCCCGCCGGGCTGCGTCCTCACCACCGCTCCTGTCACCGTCCCGTGTCCCGGCCACCACTACTCCACACCTATTGGCGAACGATTACGATCGTCCACCCGAAACGGAGGGTCCGAAACGGTTTTGCCGGGCCCTGACGGACGGTCGATATGCCAGCAGATCCCGACACGGGGTACGACCCGTCGCTGGGTCGGAAGTTCGTATTCGTCACGGGCGGGGTGATGTCCGGGCTGGGCAAGGGCATCACCGCCGCCAGCACCGGTCGTCTCCTCGCGAACGCGGGCTTCGACGTCACCGCGGTGAAGGTCGACCCCTACCTCAACGTCGACGCCGGGACGATGAACCCGTACGAACACGGCGAGGTGTACGTGCTCAAGGACGGCGGCGAGGTCGACTTAGACCTCGGCAACTACGAGCGCTTCCTCGGCACCGACATGACGTTCGACCACAACGTCACCACGGGGAAGACCTACGAGCACGTCATCGAGCGCGAGCGCGCGGGCGACTACCTCGGTAAGACCGTCCAGATCATCCCGCACGTCACCGACGACATCAAGCGACGCATCCGCGAGGCGGCCGAGGGCTCCGACGTCTGCCTCGTCGAGATCGGCGGGACGGTCGGCGACATCGAGTCGATGCCCTTCCTGGAGGCGCTCCGACAGTTCTCCCACGAGGAGGACGACGAGGACATCCTCTTTACCCACGTCACGCTCGTCCCCTACTCGAAGAACGGCGAGCAGAAGACGAAGCCCACCCAGCACTCGGTGAAGGAACTCCGATCCATCGGCCTCCAGCCAGACGTGCTCGTCGGGCGCTGTGAGGACCCGCTGGAGCCGGACACCAAAGAGAAGATCGCGCTGTTCTGTGACGTGCCGACGGACGCCGTCTTCTCGAACCCCGACGTCGAGGACATCTACCACGTCCCGCTGATGGTGGAAGACGAGGGGTTAGACGAGTACGTGATGGAGCGGCTCGGGCTCGCCGACGAGGCGCTCCCGAAGGCGGAGCGCTCGACGGAGTGGCGCGAGCTGGTCACCCGCGACCGCGACCGCGAGCTCGACGTCGCGCTCGTGGGCAAGTACGCCCTCGAAGACGCCTACATGTCGATCCACGAGGCGCTGAAACACGCCGGGATCCAGACGGAGACGGAGGTGAACGTGCTGTGGGTCGACGCCGACGAGACCCGCGAGGAACACGAAAAGCGACTCGCGGAGGCCGACGCGGTGGTCGTCCCCGGCGGGTTCGGCTCCCGCGGGACCGACGGGAAGATCGAGGCGGTGCGGTACGCCCGGGAGAACGGCGTCCCCTTCCTCGGGCTCTGTCTCGGCTTCCAGATGGCGGTCGTCGAACACGCGCGCAACGTGCTCGGGCTGGAGGGGGCCCACTCGGCCGAGATCGACCCGGACACCCCCCACCCCGTGATCGACCTGTTGCCCGAACAGTACGAGACGGAGGACATGGGCGGAACGATGCGGCTCGGCGCACACGAGACCGACATCGAGCCGGGCACGCTCGCCGCGGCGGTGTACGACGCCGACTCCTGTACGGAGCGGCACCGCCACCGCTACGAGGTGAACCCCGAGTACATCGACGACCTGGAGACCGACGGGCTGGTCTTCTCCGGACGTGCCGACAACCGGATGGAGATCCTCGAACGCGCGGACCATCCGTTCTTCCTCGGGACGCAGGCGCACCCCGAGTTCCGGTCGCGGCCGGACCGCGCGAGCCCGCCGTTCGTCGCCCTGGTGGAGGCCGCGCTCGGATCGACGGACACAACCGAACGGAACGCGGACGTGAGGCTATAGATGGTGGAGACGGACGCGTTCATCGACGAGGCGGTGACCGAGATCCGCGAGGCGGTGGGCGACGCGAACGCCGTGATCGCCTTATCGGGCGGCGTCGATTCCTCGGTCGCCGCGACGCTCGCGTACGAGGCGATCGGCGACCGGCTCACCCCCGTCTACGTCGACACGGGGCTGATGCGGAAGGGCGAGACCGCGGAGATCCGAGACACCTTCTCGTTCATGGACTCGCTGCGGGTGATCGAGGCGCAAGAGCGCTTCTTCGACCGGCTCGAGGGCGTCACCGACCCCGAGGAGAAGCGCCACGTGATCGGCGAGGGGTTCATCGACGAGTTCGAGGCGGTCGCGCGCGACGTCGACGCGGACTACCTCGTCCAGGGGACGATCTACCCCGACCGGATCGAGTCGGAGGGGAACATCAAGTCCCACCACAACGTCGGGGGCCTCCCCGAGGTCGTCGACTTCGAGGGGATCGTCGAGCCGGTACGCGACCTGTACAAAGACGAGGTCCGCGAGGTCGCGCGCGCGCTCGGCCTCGAGGAGATCATCTCCGAGCGGATGCCGTTCCCCGGTCCCGGGCTCGCCGTCCGGATCGTCGGCGAGGTCACGCCGGAGAAGGCCGCGGTCGCCCGCGAGGCGACCCACGTCGTCGAGGAGGAACTGGAGGAGTACGACCCCTGGCAGGCGTTCGCCGCGGTCCTCGGCAAGGCGACGGGCGTGAAAGGCGACAACCGCGTGCACGGCTGGGTGGTCGCGGTGCGCTCCGTCGAGAGCCGCGACGGGATGACCGCCCGCGCCCAGGAGATCGACTGGAGCACGCTCCAGCGGATCCAGAGCCGGATCACCGGCGAGAACGAGAACGTCGCCCGCGTCGTCTACGACGTCACCCACAAACCGCCCGCGACGATCGAGTACGAGTGATGGCGGGGGACGCCCCTGCCGACGGCGAGACGGCTACAGGCGATGAGACGGTCACAGACAGCGAGACGAACACGGACCGAAAGACCGCCACGGACGAGCCTCGGCTGGCGATCGTCGCCGGTCCCGACGACTACGGGCTCGGCGAGGAGCTCGCGGCGCTCGGCGTCGCGGTCAACCGGATCGAGGGGCTCGTCACCGCCGAGGCGCTGCGCGAGGCCGGGGTGGAGCGGGCGGCCTACTTCGTGTTGACAGACGTCGACGAGGCGACCGGGATCCCGGTCGCCAAGGAGCTGAATCCGGACGTGTTCGCGGTGACGTACGCCGACCGGTCCCTCCCGGAGTTCGTCGCCGGGATCGCCGACCTCGCGATCGACCCGGCCCTGATGGACCCGGCGATCGTCGCCGAGGAGCTGACCGCCGAGACGACGGACGACGCGTAGCCGACGGGAAGATCCGCCCCGCTTACGCGAGCGCCGCCTCCAGCCGCTCGATTAGTTCCGCGTTGCCGACGTACAGCGGGACGCGGTCGTGGAGCCCGTCCGGGTCGACGTCGCGAATCGGCGACGCGCCGTCGGAGGCGCGCCCGCCGGCGCGCTCGACGATGTAGGCGATGGGGTTCGCCTCGAACGAGAGCCGGAGCTTCCCGTCCGGCGCGTCGACGAGCGCCGGGTACGCGAACACCCCGCCGTAGGTGAGCACCTGGTTCACGTCGCCGACCATGGCGCCGCCGTACCGGAGCTTCAGCTCCCGCTCGATCTCGCGGGCGTACGCGGTGAAGTCCGCCGGCCAGTCCGGGACGCGCCCGCCGAACCCGTAGACGACCGGGTCGTCGGGGAGCGTCAGGTCCGGCTCGGTGACGGACCGGTCGACGCCGCCCTCGCCGTCGCCTTCGATCACCTCCTCGCGGACGCCGTCGGCGTCGGCGACGACCATCGTGGTGATCGGTCCGTAGAGCACGTACCCGGCGGCGACGAGGTCGCGGCCGGTCGTCGGGAGGGGGGCGTCGTAGACGCCGACGACGGTCCCCATCGCGTTGTTCGACCGGAGGTTCGAAGAGCCGTCGAGGGGGTCGACCGCGACCGCGTACGCGTCCTCGTCGACCGCGCCGCCGGCGTCGACGGCGGCCTCGCGCTCCTCGCTGACGTACGAGCCGACGCCGTCGACGGCGGCGAGCGCCTCCGCGAGCAGTTCGTCGGCGTAGACGTCGGCCGCGAGCGCGGTCTCGCCGGAGGGGTTCTCCGCGCCGCTCTCGACGCGCCGGCCGGGCAGGGCGGCGCGGATCGCCGGGGCGGTCTCGGCGACGGCGTCGAAGACCGCCTCGACCGTCGTGTCCTCCTCGGAGGCGGAGTCGGCGTCGGCCATCAGTCGGCGCTCTCGGCGGCCGCCAGCGCCGCGGCCGGGTCGGCCTCGTCGAAGACGACGGCCTCCAGCGCGTCGAGGATGCGCTCGGGGTCGTCGCGCTGGAAGACGTTCCGGCCGACCGCGAGCCCGCGCGCGCCGGCGTCGATGGCGTTCGCGACGTTCCGCAGGAACGCCTCGTCGTCGCGCATCGTCCCGCCCGACATGACGACCTTCGTGGGGCCGGCCATCCGGACGGCCTCGCCCATCGCCTCGGCGGAGCCCGGGTACTTCACCTTCACCACGTCGGCGCCGAGTTCGAGTCCGAGCCGGGCCGCGTACGAGACCGTGCCGGAGCTCGTGTCGTTCTTCACGCCCTGGCCGCGCGGGTACGACCACATGACGACGCCCATGTCGTGCTCGCGAGCGCCCTCCTGGGCCTCGCGGAACTCCTCGGCCATCTCCACCTCGTGGTTGGAGCCGCCGTAGACCGTGAAGCCGATCGCGTCGGCGCCGATGCCGGCGGCGTACTCCGCCGTGCAGTTGACCGCGCTGTCGGGTTCGCCCATCCAGAGGTTCGAGGTGCCGTTCAGCTTCAACAGCAGGTTGACGTCGTCCGCGTAGTCGGGATAGAACGCCTCGGCAAGTCCCTTCTGGACGGCCAGCGCGGTGACCGCGTCGTGGGTGGCCAACTCGAACAGCCGCTCGGGGTCGGCCGTCGCCGGGTTCGGCTCGAAGTCGACGGGCCCGTGTTCGAGCCCGTGATCGTACGCGAGGATGAGCGACTTTCCGTCTCGGGAGATCGAGTCGTCGGCAGTTGGGAGCATCGTCTGTAGTTCCAGTTACGTTACCAAAAAGGGCTATGGTCGTGTGCCCGACTTGCCACCGAACCCGCGTCTCGTCGGTCCACGCGCGCTCTCTCCGCGAAATGATCCACATACATTACTATCTAAATAGTAAATAATCGTCCCGACACGACAGCGGCTCGACGAACTCACACGATCGGCGCGCGGGGAGACGGTCTTCGATCCGGGCGCGAAACCGGCGGTCACGCTTCGATCCGGGTGCGAAACCGGTCGGTGATCCGGAAAACCGGCCAGTTCGACCCATCGTTTCAGGAAATTGTAGCTCGATAGTCGACACGGCGACGGTCGTCGACCGGATCGGCGGCCGCCCGCCGTTCGAACCCATGGCTAGCAAAACCAACGACTCACCGGCCGTCGCAGGCGAGACAGTCCAGCGGCGCGTCGGCGTACCCGCGTCGCTCGTCGACGTCGGGTACCGAGTCAAAGACGTTCTGACGTACAGTTCGGCGTACCTCGTGTTCATCGCGATGGTCGAGGTCCTCACGGTCCACGTCGTGTTGTCGCTCCCGCTGAATCCGGCCCCGATCGTCGTGGGGCTGGTCACCTTCTCGGTGTACGCCGGCGACCGGATCGCCGACGCCGAGGTCGACGCGATATCCAGCCCGGAGCGCAGCGCGTTCGTCGTGCGCCACCGGCGGCTGTTGTCGGTGCTCACGGCGGGTGCGTACGGGATCGCGGTCGCGATCTCGCTGACCGGCGGCCCGCTCGCGCTCGCGATCACGCTACTCCCCGGCGGCTTCTGGATCCTCTACGCGTCCGAGTGGTTCCCGACGCTCGGGACCTACTTCAAGCGGCTGAAACAGATCCTGGTGGTGAACTCGACGATCGTCGCCGCCGCGTGGGCGATCGCGGTCGTCGGCCTGCCGCTGGCGTTCGCCGACGCCGCCGTGACGCCGCTGGCGGGCGTCGTCTTCGTGTACTTCCTCGTCGACACGTTCGTCAACACCGAGATCCCGAACGTGCGAGACATCGCGGCCGACCAGGCCGACGGCGTCTCCACGATCCCGGTCGTCCTCGGGGTCCGCCGCACGCGACACGTCCTGTACGGGCTCGACCTGTGGTTGGTCGCGTTCGTCGGGCTCTCGCTCGCGTTCGGTCCCCTGACGGCGGCGGTGGCGGGAGCGATCCTCGTCGGACTCGGCTACGCGCTGGTCCTCGCGTGGTTCGTGGGCCGGTCGGCCGTTCCGGGCCGGCTCGCCATCGCCGGGGAAGCCAAACACCTCGTGGTGTTCGCGCTGTTGCTCGCCTTCACGTCGGGCATCTGAGCGCGCTCCGCGTCCCGACGCGGAGACCGCTTCCGCGAGGTTGACACAGTCTCGTTTTTTGTCGTCGATCGTCGGGTGATTCATATATCCCGCCCCCGTTACCCCGTCACGGAGCCCCGATGTCGATCATCGTCCCCCTTCTGTTCGGTTCGGTCGCCATCGGGACCAGTGCGGCGATCCTGGCGTGGCGGGCGCGGCCCAACCCCGGCGCGACGCCGCTGGTGTGGCTGCTGATCGGCCAGTCGTGGTGGTCGGCGTGTATCGTCTTCAGGCTCTCCGCGGAGACCGCCGCGGAGGCGGTGTTCTGGACGCGAGCGGGCTGGGTCGGCGTCATGATCATCCCCGTCGCGTGGGTCCTGTTCGCGCTGGAGTACACCGGGCGCGACCAGTACATTACGCGCCGGAACGTCGCGCTGTTGTCGCTCGTCCCCGCGCTCACGGTCGTCCTCGCGGCGACCGTTCCGTACCACGACCTCCTCACCGTCCGACAGGCGGGCGTCGCCCCCGACGGGACCGTGATAGTCGAACAGGGCGGCGTCTGGTACGGCGTGAGCGCGGCGTACACCTACCTGCTCGGGGTGCTCGGGATCGCCCCGATACTCGAACTGCTGTCGAGCCGCGCGACCGCGTTTCGCGGCCAGTCGGCGGCGCTGCTCGTCGGGATCACCACCCCGTGGGCGGCGAACATCGTCTACAACCTGGGACTCGTCTCGCCGTCGGGTATCGACCCGACGCCGATCGCGTTCGCGGTCTCCGGCGTCGCCTACCTCGGGGCGATCGACCGGTTCCGGATGTTCGGGGCGAATCCGGCCCCCACGTGGCGCGCCAGGGAGTACTTATTCGACCACATCCACGAGGGCGCCGTCGTCGTCGACGGCCACGACACGATAGTCGAGATCAACGAGAGCGGCGCCGACATCCTCGGGATCGACCCCGACCGGGCGCTCGGGTCGTCCGCCTCCGACATCCTCCCGAACGGGTCGTTCCAGCCCGACGGCGGCCGCGACTACCTCACCGTCGGGACCGAGTCCACGTCGCAGTCGTACGACGTGACGGTCACGGAGCTCACCGACCGGCACGGACGGACCCTCGGCCACGTGTTCACCCTCCACAACGTCACGCAGTACCTCCGCCAGCAGCAGCGGCTGAAGGTGCTCAACCGCGTGCTGCGACACAACATCCGGACCGAGGCGAACATCATCCAGGGGTACGCCGAGCGCACCGCGGACGACACCGCCGAGACGATACGACAGCGCACGATGCGGATCGTCGAGATCAGCGAGAAGGGCCGCGACGCCATCGACCTGTTCGAAGACGCCATGAACAGCCAGTATCGGTCGTCGCTCGTGGACCTCCTCGAACAGGCCCTCGTCGCGCCCGCGACGCGTTCCCGGACGTCGCCTTCGAGTTGGAGCTGCCCGAGGCGAACCCGGAGGTCCCGGAGGCGCTCGCCGTCGTCGTGAACAACCTGATCGAGAACGCCGTGGTACACAACGACGCCGAGCGACGGCGCGTCTCGGTGACCGCGACGGTCGACGACGAGCACGCCCGGGTGTGCGTGAGCGACAACGGACCCGGGATCGACGAGTACGAGCTGGAGGTGCTGGAGTCGGGGACCGAGAGCGCGCTCCGACACGGAAGCGGCCTCGGGCTCTGGCTCGTGAAGTGGGGCGCGGAGACGATCGGCGGCTCCGTCTCCTTCGAGTCGAGCGAGTCGACCGGGACGACCGTCACGGCGACCGTCCCCCTCGAGGAGACCGACCACCGGGCGTACACCCCCGGCGATCGGTGATCGCGACGGGGCCCCGTCGGGTGGTTCACAATACTTACCACGCCCGGCGCGGCAACTGTTCGCATGCGGGAGCTATCCGATATCGACGTCGTCGGCGTCGTCGGCGCGGGCACGATGGGAAGCGGTATCGCACAGGTCGCCGCGACGGCCGGCTACGAGGTCGTGTTGCGCGACGTGGAGGAGGCGTACGTCGAGAGCGGGGTAGAGAGCGTCGCCGACAGCCTGGACCGGCTGGCGGCGAAGGGCGCGCTCGACGAGGCGCCGGGAGCCGTCCGCGACCGGATCGCGGGGACGACCGACCTGGCCGACCTCGCGGGCGCCGACGTCGCGGTCGAGGCCGTCGTCGAGGACGTGGACGTGAAACGCGAGGTGTTCGCGGACCTCGACGCGGTGACGGACCCGGACGTGGTTCTCGCGACGAACACCTCGACGCTGTCGATCACGACCATCGCGAACGCGACGGACCGGGCGAGCGACGTGGTCGGGCTCCACTTCATGAATCCCGTGCCGATAATGAAGGGCGTGGAGGTGGTCGTCGGGGAGCGGACCGCCGACGCCGTCGTCGAGTTCGCGCACGCGTTCGCCGAGGACCTCGGCAAGGAGACGTGGGAGGCCGACGACAAGCCCGGCTTCGTCACCAACCGGATCCTGATGCCGTGGGTCAACGAGGGGATCCGGGCCTACGACGAGGGCGTCGCCGCCAAGACGGACATCGACCGCGGGATGAAACTCGGCACCAACGTCCCGATGGGACCCTTAGAGCTCGCCGACCACATCGGCCTCGACGTCGTGCTCGACGCCAGCGAGACGCTCCACGACGAACTCGGCGACCGCTACAAGCCCGCCTACCTCCTCAAGCGCAAGGTCGAGGCCGGCGACCTCGGGAAGAAGTCGGGACGGGGGTTCTACGAGTACGACTAAAGATGGGCTCGGGCGGGTTCGAACCTCACTCACTCCGCTCGCTTCGCTCGCTCCGTTCCCTGGATCGAACCGCGCCCCGCCACACCTGCGGCTCGCGACGTTGCTCGCCGCAGAAGATGGGCTCGGGCGGGTTCGAACCGAAGAAAGACGGTCGTCTCGCTTCGCTCGACGCTGCGTCTTTCAGGGCTCAATCCGCTCTCGCATACATTTCTGTGACTCACTTCGTTCGTCCCAGAAATGGGCTCGGGCGGGTTCGAACCGCCGACCTCAGCCTTGTAAAGGCCGCGTCATAACCAGCTAGACCACGAGCCCTCACCCTTCGAAGCCGCCCCGAGCGGAAAACGGTTTCTTTCTCCCCCGCCAACCACGGCCGTGAACCGCCGGCTCTTGGGTGTTGTCGCCGTGATCGCCGCCGCCTGTCTCCTCGCCGCCGGCGTCGCCGTCGCGAACCCCGCGCTGCTCGTCGGCGACTACGAGGAGACGACCGTCACGGCCGTCGACGGGGAGACGAACGCGACGCTCGCGACCGTCGACGCCCGCGTCGCCGACGGGCTCGTAAAGCAGTACGTCGGCCTCTCCGCGACCGACGACCTCGCCGCCGACGAGGGGATGCTGTTCGTCCACGACGAGTCGGGCGAACACGCGTACGTGATGCGCGGCATGACGTTCGCGCTCGACATCGTGTTCGTCGCCCCGAACGGCACCGTCACCCGGGTCCACGAGGCGGACCCGGAGTCGGGGTCGCTCACGCGCTACCGCGGGCGGGGACAGTACGTCCTGGAGGTCCCGCGCGGCTGGAGCGACCGCAACGGCGTCGATCCGGGCGACCGACTCGTCTTCGAACTGGCGTGAGTCGGGTCCCTAGCGGCGTGAGTCGGGCCGCCGCGCCCGCGCCGGGCGCCCGACGCGCGACCGCGACGAAACCGATATCCCGCTCGCCGCCGTCGCCACGACCATGACCGGCCTCGCGCGGCGGATCGCGTGGAACCTCCGTCACCGGTGGCGGCGGGTGTTCGCGCTCCTCGTCGTCGGCGGCGGCGTCGCGGCCCCGTTTCTCACCGGCGTCTGGTGGTCGCTCCCGCTGGTCTGGTTCGTCGGGCTGTTCGTCGCGCTCCCCGTGCTCCACACCCTGACGAAGCCGCTCCCGGACCGGGACGACGCGGCCGACGCCGAGACCGACCCCGCCCTCGACGCCCTCCGCACGCGCTACGCCCGCGGCGAGATCGACGAGCGGGAGTTCGAGCGGCGGCTCGACCGGCTCGTGGAGACGGAGGACGCGGAGGTCACAGACGACGGGCGGGCCGACGACGTCACCGACCGCGTGCGCGAGGGGGTCCGCCGCGAGATCGAGCGGGTCCGCGAGTGACAGGGTCGCGTGTGAAGCAGCCGGGCGACCGTAGTGGGGAACACAAAGTATAGGCGAGTTGCGGTCGGGCCACCAGCTATGCAGTGGCGTTTCGAACGCGAGGGCTCCTTACGCTGGGCAGCGTGGTCGTTTACCGGGTTCATTGGCACGCTCCTGTGTCTCGACGTACTGCTCCTGGTCGTTCCGCCGTCCGACGGGACCGCCGAGACTCTTCGACTGCTTCTCGCAGTCGGTGCAAGCCTGACGGTGCCGCTCGCCGTGATTCTCGGTGTCGTGTACAGACCGGTCTACGCTGTCGGGGGACTGTTGGCAGTGCCGCTCGTCGCGGTGTACGTCGTGTCGGGGCTGTTGCTCCCGTGGGATCAGGTCGCGTTCGACACGGGCCAGCAGGTACTCGACGCGTTACTGGCCGTTCCGGTACTCGGTGACCGGCTTACGACGGTCTTTTTCGGCGGCCCGGCACTATCCCAGCGGTCACTTCGACTCGCGTTTCGCTACCACTACGCCATCGTCGGGGTCGGCGTCGTCGGTCTCGCCGTCGCTCTCGGAGCCGGTGTCCGCGGTCACGATACCATCAGCGAATCCACCGCGTGAGTACGCCAACGACCCTAATTGTCAGACGACTCCTCGTACCGAACGAGTAGGGCGGGAGAATAGTGTGACCTCTCCTCTCTTCTCCTCCCAAACATCTCATTCGTGATTCCACAATTCGACGGAGAGACTCCTCCGTTCCGTGACTGAATCAATTTATATACTGCGAGAGATTGACGTTCCGTAGAATGCCGGACTCGAAATACCATCACCTCGTTGCGGAGATGAAGGGCGGAATCGAGTGGCGCGACCTCAGCGACCCCGAGATGTCGCGCGATCCGAGTCGCGACGTCGAAATCACCGACATCACCTGTCACGTCGTCGGTGGGAACTTCCCGTGGAACATCATTACCGTGGAGACGGACGCCGGCGTCACTGGCGTCGGGGAAGCGTACAATGGCCCGCTCCGCGAACACATCGAGTACCTCCAACCCGGTCTGGTGGGCGAGAATCCGTACGACGTCGAGCGTCTGACCGAGCACATGACGCAGCTTCTTTCCGGACTCGCCGGCGGCGCTGGGTTCTCGCAGGCGGCCGTCTCCGGCATCGAAACTGCGCTCTGGGACGCCGTCGGAAAGCTCGTCGACCTCCCCGTCTATCAACTCCTTGGCGGGAAATACCGCGACGAGATTCGCATCTACTGTGACAGTCACGCTGGCGCCCACCTTGACGAAGGATCCGCGAAGTCGTTCGAAGCGTACGAACCCGAAGCGTATGCGGACGCAGCCGAGGCAGTCATCGACGACGGCTTCGATGCACTCAAGTTCGACCTCGACGTCGCCGCTGGCGACGCGGATACGGCGACCCGCCGCCTCTCGAACGCCGCCGTCCAGCACAAAATCGACGTCGTCGAGGCGGTCCGCGAACGTATCGGGAACGACCCGTTGCTCGCGTTCGACCTCCACTGGAACTTCAACGTGGAGACCGCTCAACGCGTCGCGCGGGAGCTCGAAACGTACGACGTCGCCTGGCTCGAGGACCCGGTCCCGCCGGAGAACGCGGACTCCCACCGGCGCGTCACCGAGGCCACGTCGACGCCCATCCTCGCCGGTGAGAACCTCACACGCGTCGAAGGCTTCGTCCCCTTCCTCACTGAGGGTGCCCTCGACATCGCCGCGCCCGATATCCAGAAGTGTGGTGGGCTCTCGGAGTTCCGTCGCATCGCCGCGTTCGCCGACGCCTTCGACGTCCCGGTGGCGCCACACAATGTCGCCAGCCCGGTCGGCACAATCGCGAGCGTGCACGCCTGCGCGACCGTGCCGAACGCGTTCGTCCTCGAGTGGCACGCTCGCGATGTCGACTGGTGGGACGACCTCTACGTCGGCGACCCGCTCATCGAGGACGGTCGGATCCAGGTCCCCGAGGGCCCGGGTCTGGGCCTCGAACTCGACCTCGACGAACTCAACGATCGCCTCGCACCCGGCCAGGACCCGATCGAACTGTAGACGGACGACTGCCAGTAGATTATAACGGCCGATCCCCGGCCGTCTAACGTGATTTTCTGCCGTCCCGAAACGAACGATAGCCGTTTCCCACAGACAACCGCTGTATCTCGCACGACGTTCGTGACAGGACCGCAAGCACTGTTTTCGGACGCAACCTGACGTTTAACCGTCTGGCGGCGTCGGATCCGGCGTGGCCAAGGAGTGGGACCCCGAGACCGTCTTCGACGTGTTCGGGCGTGAGGAGATACGCGGTATCCTGGCCCTCGCCGACGAGGAGCCGATGTCCGCGGAGGACCTCGCAGCGCGGTTGTCGGTGTCACAGCCGACGGTCTATCGCTACATCGACGTCTGCTAGGAGTATGACCTCCTGGCCGAGGAGACGCGTATCGACGAGGAGGGCAACCACTACAAGGTGTACGAGACGACGCTCGAACGGATCTGCTTCGCGGTCGAGTCGGGGGGATTCGACGTGAACATCGAACTCCGGCGGGACGCCGTCGAATGACGGACGCCGCGGGAACTTAGCTATCTGAAGTCGCCGATTCAGATCCTATTTCACCGGAACGGAGACCCGATCGTCAATTTTTCCGCGAGTGGCGGGCGAAATCTCACACGACGATAGTCAGTCATTACGGCGTCTGAAGCCCAGTCTGAGGTATACCCGTCTGGAGAGATACACGTCCGAGTAGACATCATGTCGTGCTGCAGACAGTAAAGGAAGTGGTCAGACTCGACAGCCACGACCCGGACTTCCGGTGTGAAGAGTGCGGCAACGAGTTCGAACACAGCGACCCCGACTCCTACTGGTTCAGTTG
>NZ_WPCE01000068.1 GCF_009742825.1 Halorubrum sp. CBA1125 | reverse complement strand
GCGAGGACGAGGACGTCCTCGTGTTGGGCCAGGACGTGGGGAAAAACGGCGGCGTGTTCCGAGCGACCGAGGGCCTGTTCGAGGAGTTCGGCGGCGACCGCGTCGTCGACACCCCGCTCGCGGAGTCGGGGATCGTCGGCTGCGCGGTCGGGATGGCCGCGATGGGGCTGCGTCCGGTCCCCGAGATCCAGTTCTCCGGGTTCATGTACCCCGGCTTCGACCAGATCGTCTCGCACATGGCGCGCTTCCGCGCGCGCAGCCGCGGCCGGTTCTCGCTGCCGATGACGCTTCGGGCGCCCTACGGGGGCGGCATCCGCGCGCCGGAGCACCACTCCGAGTCGAAGGAGGCGTTCTACGCGCACGAGGCCGGGCTGAAGGTCGTCATCCCCTCGACCCCGTACGACACGAAGGGGCTGTTGACGGCGTCGATCCGCGACCCGGACCCCGTGATATTCCTCGAACCGAAGCTGATCTACCGGGCGTTCCGCGAGGCAGTCCCCGAGGAGTCGTACACGGTGCCGATCGGCGAGGCGACCACGCGCCGCGAGGGCGACGACGTCGCGGTGTTCACCTACGGCGCCATGACCCGGCCGACGCTCGAGGCCGCCGAGAACCTCGCCGAAGAGGGGATCGAGTGCGCGGTCGTCGACCTCCGGACGGTCTCGCCGCTCGACCGCGAGGCGATCGTCGAGGCGTTCGAGGCGACGGGCCGCGCGGTGGTCGTCCACGAGGCGCCGAAGACGGGCGGGCTCGCCGGAGAGATCACGGCGATCCTCCAGGAGGAAGCCCTGCTGTATCAGGAGGCTCCGATCGGGCGAGTCACCGGGTTCGACGTCCCGTATCCGCTGTACGCGCTGGAGGACTACTACCTCCCGAGCGTCGCCCGCATCGAGGAAGGTATCACGGAGGCGGTGGAGTTCTGACCATGGTCGAGGAGGTGACTCACCCGTGACGATCGAGGAGTTCAGGCTGCCCGACGTCGGCGAGGGCGTCGCGGAGGGCGAGCTCGTCGAGTGGCTGGTCGCGCCGGGCGACCGCGTCGAAGAGGGACAGCCGATCGCCGAGGTCGAGACCGACAAGGCGCTCGTGGAGGTCCCGTCGCGGTACGACGGGGTCGTCGAGGAGCTGTTCGCCGAGGCGGGCGACGTCATCCCCGTCGGCGACGTGATCATCTCGTTCCGCGTGGACGAAAGCGGGGAGACCGGCGACGCGGCTGATGCGGACGCTTCCGCGGCTACGGACGAGGAATCGCCGGATGGGAACGACGAGCCGCCGGACGGAGGCGACGAACCGACGGCCACAGACGACGAACCACCGGACCGGGACGGCGGAGCCGACGAGCCCGCGACCGCGTCCGGACGGACCTTCGCACCGCCGTCGGCCCGTCGGCTGGCACGCGAACTCGGCGTCGACGTCGGAGTCGTCGACGGGAGCGGTCCCGGCGGGCGGGTGACGGAGGCCGACGTCCGAGCGCACGCCGAGGGCGACGTGGAAGGAGCCGGCGATGACGCGACGGGAGCCGGCGCGCCGGCTCCGCGGCCCGCCCCGACCGACGTCGGATCCGGTGATCGGAAGTCGGCCGTTCACGAGCGCGGCGGCGACGCGCCCGAACCGGCCGGCGCGACCGGACGCTGGCGACGCCCGCGACCCGGAAGGTCGCCCGCGACCGCGGCGTCGACGTCGACTGCATGGTGACCGACCTCGACAAGAACCCCGAGACTGCGGCGGCGTTGACCCGGGAAGGCGTCCCGGTCGCGGCCCACGCCCACGGCGACAACGTCCCCGCGGTCCGCGAGTGGCTCCCCCGGTTCGCCGACGCGTGGACGCTGGCGACGACGCAGGCCGCGCCGATCGGGCCGGTCCGAAACACGGGCGGGTTCACCGACGGCGACCGCGCCGCCTTCCTCGCCGACCACGTCGCGCCGGGGAACTCGTCTTCCCCGGCTGGGACTTCGACGACCCGGACGTGGGACCGGGGAAAGCGAAGAAACTCGCCTGGGCCGCCCGGCTGCTGCGCTGGCTGGAACGCCGTCGCGCCGAGCGCTTCCCGGTGCTCGACGGACGGCGAGCGCGCGTGGACGCGGAACTTTCGTCGGTCCTCGACTCCGCCGCGGTCGATCGGTTCTCGTCCCGCGACGGCGAGGAGTGAGCGTCGGTCCTACTTCGGGGCGCGTTCCGGGGTGCGTTCGACCCGGTCTTTCGGCAGCAGCTCCGCGCGGTCGCGGGCGTCGAGCCACTCGACGAGCTGGACGAGCTGGTCGGCGGCCGCCTCGAACAGCCGCTCGGCCTTCTCCGGCGTCACGTCGGTCGGGTCGCCGAACGCCCCGTTCGCGGAGTTGTCGACCGAGTCGTAGAAGGTGCGGGCGCCGTGGACGGTCGAGTCGGCGTCCTCGAGGTCGACGAGCCCGTGATCGCGGGCGTTCTCGAACTCCTCCGGTTTGACCAGGTCGGGGGCGATGTGGGTGATCATCGCGGTTTCCTTCGGGCCGGCGTGGGGGCCGTTGTGCTCGAAGAGGTCGTCGACGAGCTCCGGGATCGACTCGTCCCACATCCACTCGATCGCGTAGGCCGCACCGTCCACGTGGAGCCGGCGGCCCACCTCTCGGAGGTGCTGGACGTTGCCGCCGTGGGCGTTCACGTAGACGACGCGGTCGATCCCGTGGTACGCGAGGTTCCGGGTGAACGACTCGACGTAGTCGCGGAACGCCGGCGGGTCGACCCACATCGTGCCCGGGAACTGCCGGTGGTGGGGGCTGACGCCGACCGTGATCGTCGGCGTGCGGACGGCGCCCGTCTCCTCGGCGGCCGCGGTCGCGAGCGCCTCGGCGATCAGGTGGTCGGTCGCGAGCGGGAGGTGCGGACCGTGCTGCTCGGTCGACCCGAGCGGGACGACCGCGACGGACTCCTCCGACAGCGACTCGGCGAGCTCCGGCCACGTCCGGTCTGCGAGGTACATACGCGTTCGTCGCCTTCGAGACGTATCAACCCCGCCGTCTCGAATCGACACTCGCCGTCGCGAATCGACGCACCGCCGCGACCGCTCACGCCGTGTCGGCACCCTTTTTGTGCCGTCCGGCCGAATCGGACGACATGTTCGGAGGCGGCGGTATGAATCCACGGAAGATGAAGCAGATGATGAAACAGATGGGGATCGACGTCGAGGACATCGACGCCGAGCGGGTCGTCATCGAGACGGCCGACGGCGACCTCGTCTTCGACGACGCGCAGGTCACCAAGATGGACGCCCAGGGCCAGGAGACCTACCAGATCGTCGGATCGCCCGAGTCGGTCGACGACGCCGGCCTCGGCGGGGCGGGAGCCGCGGCGGTCGAGGGCGAGACGGCCGACGACGCGGGCGACGCGATCCCCGACGAGGACGTCGAACTCGTCGCCGAGCGCGCCGGCGTCCCGGAGGCGCGAGCGCGAGAGGCGCTAGAGGCGGCCGACGGCGACCTCGCGGCCGCCATCGCGGAGCTGGAGTGACCGACGACGCGTACCTGCTGGTCCACGAGGACCGGGAGTACCTCCTGGAGCCGGGCGCCGAGTTCGGCACCGACCTCGGCGTGATCGAGGTGCCCGATGACGTCGAGGCCGGCGACACCGTCGAGACGCACCTCGGGACCGGCTTCGAGGTTCGCGAGCTGCGCGGCCCGGACCTCTTCGACCACCTCGAACGCACCGGCGCGCCGATGATGCCCCGCGACGTGGGGCTGGTGATGGGACACACCGGGGCTGCGGGCGGCGACCGCGTCCTCGACGCCGGCACCGGCACCGGCATCCTCGCGGTGTACCTCGGACGCGCCGGCGCCGACGTGACCACGTACGAGGCCGATCCCGAGTTCGCCGAGGTCGCCCGCGAGAACGTGGCGACCGCTGGCGTCGAAGCGCGCGTCGAGGTTCGCGCCGGCGACCTCACCGAGGAGCTCGACGCCCTCGCCGCGGGCGAGCCGTTCGACGTGCTGACGCTCGACACGGGCGACGCGCCGGCGGTCGTCGAGCGCGCGCCCGACCTGCTGGTCGGCGGCGGGTTCGTCGCCGTCTACTCGCCGTTCGTCGAGGGGACTCGCGACGCCGAGCGCGCCGCCCGCGAGGCCGGGCTCGACGCGATCGAGACGGTCGAGACGATCCAGCGGGAAATGGACTTCTCCGAGCGCGGGTCGCGCCCCTCCACCGCCGGCGTGGGCCACACCGGCTACCTGCTGTTCGCCCGGGCGCCTGAGTCGGCGTTCGGGCGCTGTACCGCGTCGACGCCGACGGGGTGAGGCGTTCGAGCGAGTGCCGAGGTGACAAGAACTAACTCCCGGCGGCGCCCCCGGACGCGTATGACGAGGTTCTCAGACAGGGTCGAGCGGATCTCCATCAGCGGGATCCGCGAGGTGTTCGAGGCGGCCGGCGACGACGCGATCAACCTCGGGTTAGGCCAGCCCGACTTCCCGGCGCCGGAGCACGCGCGGCAGGCCGCCGTCGACGCGATCGAGGACGGGAAGGCGGACGCGTACACGGAAAACAAGGGGACGCGGTCGCTCCGGGAGGCGATCGCGGAGAAGCACCGGGCGGACCAGGGGATCGACCTCGACCCGGCGGACGTGATCGCGACCGCGGGCGGAGCGAGGCGCTCCACCTCGCCTTGGAGGCGCACGTCGACGCGGGCGACGAGGTGCTGATCCCGGACCCGGGGTTCGTCTCCTACGACGCCCTGACGAAACTGACCGGCGGCGAGCCGGTGCCGGTCCCGCTCCGCGAGGACCTCACGATCGACCCGCGCGAGATCGAGGCGGCGATCACCGAGGACACCGCGGCGTTCGTCGTCAACTCGCCGGGGAACCCCACGGGCGCGGTCTCCACGGAGAGCGACGTCCGGGAGTTCGCCCGCATCGCCGACGAGCACGACGTGCTGTGCGTCTCCGACGAGGTGTACGAGTACACGGTCTTCGACGGCGAGCATCGTTCGCCGGCGGAGTTCGCCGAGAGCGACAACGTCGTCGTCGTCAACTCCGCCTCGAAGCTGTTCGCGATGACGGGCTGGCGGCTCGGCTGGGTGTACGGAGCGACCGAGCGGATCGAGCGCATGCTGCGCGTCCATCAGTACGCGCAGGCGTGCGCTTCGGCGCCCGCCCAGTACGCCGCCGAGGCCGCGCTGCGGGGGGACCGCGAGATCGTCGACGAGATGACCGCCTCCTTCCAGCGGCGGCGCGACCTGCTGCTCGACGGCTTCGACGACATCGGTCTCGAGTGTCCGACCCCGCAGGGCGCCTTCTACGCGATGCCCCGCGTCCCGGAGGGGTTCGTCGACGAGTGTCTGGACCGCGGGGTGATCGTGGTGCCCGGTGAGGCGTTCGGCGAGGGCGGCCGCGGCTTCGCGCGACTGTCGTACGCGACCGACGAGGCGTCGCTCCGCGAGGCGCTCGACGTGATGGCCGAGGCCTACGATGCGGTCACGTAGCGCGGACGCGGTCGGGGCGCGAGGCTGCCGCGATCGACGCGAGGCCGACGCGTCCCGCAGCGAATAACTACAGTGCATTACTCGTCGAGAAGAGGTTTCCGCAAGTTATACTGCGGCCGACACAGTAGCCGGACGTAATGGAGCGGAACATACAGGTCAGCCGCCTCGACCGGCAGGCGGTCGAGGACCAGTCGGTCGAGATCGTCGAGCGGAAGGGGATCGGACACCCGGACTCGATCTGCGACGGTATCGCCGAGTCGGTGTCGCGGGCGCTCTCGCAGCTCTACTTGGACCGGGTCGGGAAGGTGCTCCACTACAACACCGACGAGACCCAGCTCGTCGCCGGGCGGGCGGCCCCCGCCTACGGCGGCGGGGAGGTCGTCGAGCCGCTGTACGTGCTCATCGTCGGCCGCGCCACGAAGGAGTACGAGGGCGAGCAGCTCCCGGTCGACTCGACGGCGCTCGCGGCCGCGCGCGAGTACCTCGCCGAGGCGATTCCGGAGCTGGAGTACGGCACCGACGTCGTCGTCGACGTCCGGCTCGGCGAGGGGTCGGGCGACCTCCAGGACGTCTTCGGCGAGGAGACCCAGGAGGTCCCGATGGCGAACGACACCTCCTTCGGGGTCGGGCACGCGCCGCTGACGGAGACGGAGACGATCGTCTACGAGGCCGAGCGCGCGCTCAACACGAGCTACCACGAGGACCACCCCGAGCTGGGACCGGACGTGAAGATCATGGGCAAACGCGAGGGCGACCGGATCGACATCACGGTGGCGGCGGCGATGGTCGATCGGTACGTCGACGACCTCGGCGACTACGACGACGCCGTCGGCGACGTCCGCGAGTTCGTCGCCGACCTCGCCGCGGAACACACGGACCGCGAGATCGCCGTCGACGTCAACACCGCCGACGACTACGAGGAGGGCTCGATCTACCTCACCGTCACGGGCACCTCTGCGGAGCAGGGGGACGACGGCTCCGTCGGCCGCGGGAACCGCGCGAACGGGCTCATCACGCCGAACCGACCGATGTCGATGGAGGCCACCTCCGGGAAGAACCCCGTCAACCACATCGGCAAGATCTACAACCTGCTGTCGACGCGGATCGCCGAGTCGGTCACCGACGAGATCGACGGGATCCGCGACCTGCAGGTCCGGCTCCTCTCGCAGATCGGACGCCCGATCGACGAGCCGCACGTCGCCGACGCGCAGATCGTCACCGAAGAGGGCGTGGAGTTGGCCGACATCGAGCGCGACGTCGTCGCCATCGTCGACGAGGAGCTGGCGAACGTCACCGACGTGACCCGTAGCGTCATCGAGGGCGACGCGTCCACGTTCTGAGCGCGGGGACCCCCCGGGCGGGTAACCGACCGCAAGCGATTTGCCCGCCGGCCGAGTCGGATCGCGTGTGACGCGGGTGTGTCTCCTCGGCGATCCGGACGTCGAACTCACGTACGAGCTGCTCTCCAGAGAGACGGCCCGAGACGCGCTCGCGACCTACGAGATCACGGAGCCGTTCCCGAACAGCGTCGCGGTCGACACGGTGAGCCTCGGCGCGGCGGTGTCCCTCCTGAACGACCTCGACTGGTACCTCGCGCGGTTCGTCGACGAGGCGTTCGTCCGCGAGCCCTCTATCGACCCGGACGAGTGGCTCTCCCGCGACCTCGCGCGTGCCGTCCGCGACGGCGACGTGCCCCCGGAAGAGACCGATCAGCGGCTGAAGGTGTTCGGACTCGTCGACGGCCGTCCCGTCGAACCGCTGTACGTCCGGCGCACGCAGGGGTCGATCCCCGAGTACGACCTGCGAGACGTCGACGAGACGCTCGTCGTCCGGGTGAGCGAAGCCGAGTTCTCCGGCGAGTAGCTCCCCGATACGGAAACCGATCCCAGCGATACGGAACCAGTCCCGCCGATACGGACCCAATCTCGTCGGTCACGGTGAGTGCTACTGTGTGGTACAGTAACAATCCTCTTAGTGCGGCACCGTTTCCATCGTCGACGCCACAGATTCGACAGGGGACGTCCAAGTCGCGCACGGTATCCGAGGGGGGACAGATTGCCGCCGCGTCCGCGACGACAAATCGCCTTTCAGAACTAATTGAATTCAAACATCTTTCCAAAATAATAGAATACATATATTTTTAGACTCGCTATCGAAGTGCTGTCGACGTGCGACCGGCAGTTCCAGCGGGCACCGATCTCCGCTTGCGCCACAGAGACAGGATCGTCGCCGACAGGAGACGTCACGGTGAACGCTCGCATCGCGGTGAACCCCTGTGTCGCGGTGAATTCCTGTGTTCTCCGAATACGAGGATCGTATGTCCTGATATCGTGCGGAAATACTAACAACTCGACTGTCACGTATTCTCCGTGTTACGTTGTACATACGCGATCGCATCGCGAACGGCCTCTCTTCGACCGATGAACGTCAAGTGGTCGCCAATCTCGATCCGATCGTCAGGCTCCGGGAGTCGGTTCGCCTCGTTCCGACTGATTAGCGCTAGGTGACACCCCTCCGATAGCTCATCTGTCAATTCGGACACCGTCTTTCCGGCGTGCTCGTTCGATGTGACTTCGATCTCCTGGACGTCGCCATCCTGGTCGAGTTCCCGCATCCACCGGGAAATGTCGGGCCGCTCTATGACGTTGTCCATCGACCACGCGACCGACATCGACGTCGAGATCGCTTCGATATCGATGTCCTCGAACGCGTCGAGATTCGAGGGTTCGTTCACGCGGGCCACCACGGTCTCGACGTCGTACGTGTTTCTCGCGAGCTGTCCGACGAGGAGATTCACGTCGTCGTCTCTCGTCGCCAGTGCGACGATTTTCGCGTTCTCGATACCGGCCTTCTCGAGGACCTGCTGTTCAGTTCCATCGCCGTTGTGAACCGTCCGCCCCGCCTGGCGTAACTCCTCGACCACCTGTTGGTCGTTCTCGATAATGACGACCTCTTCCTCCCGGCGTTCGAGGTGTTCTGCGAGCTCTCGTCCGACTCGGCCACCGCCGATAATGAGCACACGCATCGGAATCACGTCGAGTGTCTGGGCGATATGCCGGGCCAGCCCGCCTTCAAACACGACGGTCACGAAGATGACGAGAAAGACCGTTCCGATCAGCGTCGTCGCCGCAGTCGGGTTCGTCGAGTGGAGTTCGAGCGCGAACAGCGTCGCAACGCTTGCGGGAATGATCCCTCGAGGGCCGAGGGCACTGATGAAGAGCCGTTCGGGAACGGTCAGTCGGTCACCGACGGTACTGATGAGAACAACTGCTAGGCGAATAATGGCGGCGATGGCGATAACGGCGATGATACCGGCGACACCCAGTTCGAGGAAATCCCGGAGGGAGAGCAACGACGCGAGGGTGATGAACACGAACGCGATCACGAGCATCGAGACGTCACCTTTGAACTGCTCGATCGTGTCCCGGTAGAGAATGTCCGCGTTGCCGAGGATGAACCCACCAGTCGCGACTGCAGCGATGCCGGCTTCCGACGCACCAAACGCCGCCCCCAGCACTTCGGCAATCCCGTACATCGTCAACGAAGAGACGGGTACCATCAGTCGAACGTTCTGGGGTGCATTCTCGACCGCCTGCCTCCCGTATCGAAGAATTTACCACAGGACGCCCGCCACCGTCGCGCCGGTGAGAATCCCGAGGCCGAACCGGACGGCGAACTCCCGGACGAGCGTCGGTAATCCTTGTGACCCCCTCACGACGGACTCGAACATGCCGATCGCCAGGATGGCCGCCGTAACGTCGTTGACGACGCCTTCCGTTTCGAGCGTCGAGGCGACGTGTTCACGGACGGGAACGACGTTCATGATCGGGGTGATCACCGTAGGGCCGGTTGCGATGAGCAGTGCTCCGATGAGGAACGCGACGTCCCATGGCGCTCCGAGCACGTAGTGGACGACGAGGGCCGTCCCGACAAGTGATCCAAACGCCCCGAACGTGATCAATCGAAGCGTCTCTCGCTGCGCACTCCGAATCCGGTCGACGCGAAGGTGGAAGGCGCCCTCGAACACGATGATCGCGACGCTCAACCCGACGATCGCCTGGAGCGCGTTTCCGAAGAGTTAACTCGCCCTGCTCGCAGGAGGGCGTATGCCGAAGTACACGTACAACACCCTCTCGTACGTCGACGACGACAGTTTCGCACAGAGCGCCGAACGCCTCGCGCGCTACGGCTACGACGGGGTGGAGATTCTGGGCGAGCCCTCGAAGGTGGACACCGAGGCGGCCAAGACGGCCCTCGAGGAACACGGCCTCGAAGCCTCCTCCGTCGGCACCGTCTACACCGAGACCCGCGACATGACCGCCGCCGACCCCGAAATCCGGGAGAACGGCGTCGAGTTCACCATCGAGAACGTCGAGGTGGCCGCCGAACTCGGCGCAGACGTGGTGTGTCTGAGCCCCAACTACGTCGGCAAGGTCGAACCCGAGGACCCCCGTTATCGCGAGTGGGCCATCGAGGGCCTCTCCCGAGTCGTCGACTACGTGAACGAACGGGGTTACGACCTCACGCTCGGCCTCGAACCGTGGAACCGCTACGAGACCCACGTCCTCAACACCGTCGGGGACTGCCTGGAGACGCTCGCGGAACTCCCCGACGGCAACGTCGGCGTCTGGGCCGACCTCTTTCATATGAACATCGAGGAGACCTCGCCCGGGGCGGCGATACGCGAGGCCGGCGACGACCTCGTCCACCTCCACGTCGCGGACACGAACCGCCAGGTGCCGGGCGCCGGCCACTACGACTGGGAGCCGGTCGTCGAGGCCCTGGAGGCCATCGGCTACGACGGCTACCTCTCCTTCGAGGTTCTCCCCGCGACGGCGGACCCCTACGACGTGTTGTTGAGCGACGAGGTGGACGCGACGCCGTACCACGACGAGTACACCCGACGGGCCATCGAGTTCATGGAGGACGCCTGGGCGGCGTACGTCTGATTACCACGCGTCCTCGAGGACCGCCTCGACGGATTCGGCGTCCACGCTGACGCCCTCGGGGCGAGCGCCGAGGAGGCCGTCGTCGAGTATCGCTGCCGCGACGGCCGAGAAATCCCCGCGTTCGACGCCCCCCACGTCGCGCAGGCGTGCCGGCAAGCCGAGGTCGTCGCGGACGGACTCGACCCCTACGTCGACCGCTGGTGGCCCCCCGGACACGTCCTCGGCTGGGAACACACGTTCGTCCACGAGGACTACGAGTTCCTCTCGGCGGCCGCGGCCGGCGAATCGCACGTCCCGGACTTCGAGACCGGCCTGTCGGTCCAGCGCGTGCTCGCGGCGATCGAAGAGAGCGACGAGCGCGGCGAGTGGGTGAGCGTCAAATAATAATATATAGTGTACTTATACAGAAATACTAGAACAGATAGTATTCTGATCGTCGCAGATCGACCGCGTTTCCGACGCCGTTCACCGTCCTCTCACTGCCGTCCTTTCGCCGCCGTCCTCCTACTGCCGTCCGTCCGCCGCCATCTTCTCGCCGTCGTCTTCCCGCCGCCGTCCTCTCGCCGCCTTTCACCGTTCTCCCGGCGCCCTCCATCGTCGGTCAGGCGTCCGAGATGTCCGATTCGTATCCAAGAGGGACTCCGTTTCGACTCGGAAGATCCCAGTGAACGCTTGAATAAGCCACAAGAAACGCATCAATCATACGGATACGACACTAATCGGTCGAGATCGGAAGTTGCATCGATCGAACGCTCACACCGCGTGCTCGACGACATCGAAGACGCCGGATCGGTTCCAGAACAATCAATATAAAATATAATCTGTAAATCTGATATATTGTCGTTGGCTCGCTCAGCGATCCGCGTTCGACCGCAATTGACCGGCGCTCGAAACCGGTCGACCACGGACGATCGTCTTCAGTAGTGCCAGGGGAACTCCCGGAACTCGGGCTCGCGCTTCTCCAGGAACGCGTCACGGCCCTCCTGGGCCTCCTCGGTCATGTACGCCAGCCGGGTCGCCTCGCCGGCGAACACCTGCTGGCCGACCAGCCCGTCGTCGGTCAGGTTGAACGCGTACTTCAGCATCCGCATCGCGGTCGGAGACTTCTTCGTCATCTCGTCGGCCCACTCGACCGCGACCGCTTCGAGCTCCTCGTGGGGGACGGCCTCGTTGACCATTCCCATGTCTGCGGCCTCGGCGGCCGAGTACGTCTTCCCGCGGAAGAACACCTCTCGGGCCTTCTTCTGACCGATCTGTTTCGCGAGGTACGCCGAACCGAAGCCGCCGTCGAAGGAGGCGACGTCGGGATCGGTCTGGAGGAACTTCGCGTGCTCCTCGCTGGCGAGCGTGAGGTCACAGACCACGTGCAGCGAGTGGCCGCCGCCGACCGCCCACCCCGGGACGACCGCGACGACCGGCTTCGGCATGAATCGGATCAGCCGCTGGACCTCGAGGACGTGGAGTCGCCCGGCGCGCGCCTCCCGGACCAGTTCGTCCTCGTCGTCGGCCGCTTCGTCGTCGTCGCGGTACTCGTACCCGGACTCACCCCGCACCGACTGGTCGCCGCCGGCACAGAACGCCCAGCCGCCGTCCTCCTCGGCGGGGCCGTTGCCCGTGAGGAGGACACAGCCCACGTCCGCCTGCTTGCGGGCGTGGTCGAGGGCGGCGTACAGCTCGTCGACGGTACCGGGACGGAACGCGTTGCGGACCGCCGGCCGGTCGAACGCGATCCGGACGACCGGGACGTCGACGCCCCGGTGATACGTGACGTCGTCGAACTCGTCGGTGACCGGGTCCCACGCGTCGGGGTCGAAGATCTCCGAGACCATGCGCGGAGATTGGCGGGCGCACACATAAACGACGGCGGGTCGACGGAGAGCGGGACCGACGACGGCACGGAACTGTCGCAGGAGGACGGTTCGTCCGTACATCGATAGAGCAAATATTGCACCTATCGGATACGAGTACTCGCTGGATGTACCCCCACATACATCGCGTCCGACCACCAGATACAGTCGTATAGTTGGTGTCGATTTGTCACCGGAAACGGGCCCAAGTTGCTGGTGACATGATCGTATAGACGTTCGAAGCCGTCCATCGGATATGTACCAGCGAACGGCGTCAGCCTCGCGTCGGTCCTTCCTCGCGGCCGCTGGCGGCGCGGCGACGGTCGGACTCGCCGGCTGTCTCGGCGGAAACGGAGGACTCGACGAGCTGACGGTCGCGCACATGCCGATCTACCCGGATCTCCAGTGGTACGTGATGGAGGGTGAGGGGTACTTCTCGGAGATCGACGCCGGGGTGACGGGTCAGGAGTTCACCGACGGACCGGCGATCGTGCAGGCATTCGGCGGCGGCGACATCGACGTGGCGATGTTCGGGATCGTCCCGGCGATGATCGTCATCGACCGCGACATCCCGGCGCAGGTGACCGCGGCGAACATCCGCGAGCCGATGGCGATCATGGCCGAATCGTCGTTCCACGACACCTTCGAGGAGCACGGCGCGGAGGCGTTCGCGACGTGGGAAGAAGAGAACGGACAGCCGTTCCGCTTCGGGACCTTCCCGCAGGGGAGCGTCCCCGACGTGCTGCTCCGGTACTGGCTGCAGGACATCGGCGTCGATCCCGAGTCGAACGAGAGCGTCGAGATCATCGAGATCAACGGTGCCAGCGCGGTCTGGCAGGCGATCGCCAACGACGAGATCGACGGCACGTCGATCATGGAGCCGGTACCGACCATCGCCGAGGCGGAGGGATCGTCGGTGACGATACTCCGGACGGCCGCGGAGATCCTTCCCGGCCAACCCGCCGCGGTCACGCTGATGAGCGACGCGGTCCGCGAGTCGCCGTTGGCCGTCCAGTTCCTCGAACAGCACGTCCGTGCGACCGAGTTCATCGAGGAGAACCCGGACGCGACGGCCCAACACGTCGAGGAGGGGATCGGGATGCCCGCGGACCGCGCACGCCGCGCGCTCGACTCGCCGCTGTCGAACTTCATCACCGATCCCAACGAGATCACGGACGCGACGCAGGTGTTCTCGGAGTTCGCGGCGGAGAACGGACAGATCGACGCACAGCTCTCCACCGAGGAGATATTCGACCTCGAGGTCTACGACTCCCTCTGATGGCGATCGACACGACCGAACGGTTCGGGACGAGCGAGGAGGAGGGCGACGACG
>NZ_WPCE01000147.1 GCF_009742825.1 Halorubrum sp. CBA1125 | reverse complement strand
CTCGACGATCTCGCGGTACGCCGAGCAGAACTGCGAGTACCGGACGTTCGTGTCGAAGGTGGTCTCCTCGAAGTCGGCCTTGTCCTGGAGCAGCGACAGCGACCCCGCGCCGTCGATCACGACGTCGGCCTCGTAGGTCCGCGGCTCGCCCCGCCGCTTCGCCCGCAGGCCGGTGACCCGGCCGTCGGCCGTCTGGCGCACGTCGTTGACCACCGTCTCGTAGTGGAAGTCGACGCCGGCGTCCGCGGCGCCCGCGATGATCCGTCGGCCGTACTCCCAGCGGTCGATGACGGCCAGTTCGCCCGGCACCGGGATCTCAAGTACCGTGTCCTCCTGGGGGATCTCGAAGCGACCGTGGTCGACGCCGGTGTTCGTGAACGCCGGCTCCAGCCGCGACTTCGGAATCGCCTCGGGGAAGGCGTCGGCGCCCTTCAGCGCGTCGCCGCAGGCGATGTGGCCGGCCTCCTCGGCGTCCTTCCGCTCGACGACGGCGACGTCGAGCCCCTCGTTCGCGATCGTCGCGGCGGCGTAACAGCCGGCGGTCCCGGCGCCCGCCACGACGACGTCGTACTCGTCGATGGTCATTACCGGGTGGTGTCGGGCCCTCGGCAAAACTCTTTGCTCCCGTTTCGGTCGTCTCACCGGCGACACGACCGTGGGCCGCGGGCGCGGTGAGGCTTGTGTGCCGGCGGCGGTCAGTCCTCGGTCTCGTAGTGGTCGCCGGCCGCCTCCGGGAGCCGCGTCCGGCCGACCAGCGCGAGCACGACGATCACCACCACGAACGGCGTGATCCGGATGAGCTGGCGGGGGATCCCGATCCCCTGGAGCTGGAGCACGGTCTGTACCGCGTCCAGTCCCGCGAACAACATCGTCGAGAGGAACGCCCCGACCGGGTTGTAGTTCCCGAACAGGTACGCCACGATGGCGATGAACCCCTTCCCGTTGACCATCGTCGGACCGTTGCCGGTGAACTGACCGAGGTCGAGCGACAGCGCCGCGCCGCCCATCCCCGCGAGCACGCCCGAGATCAGCACCGCCGCGTACCGGACGCGGGTGACGCTCACGCCGGCGGTGTCGAGCGCCTTCGGGTTCTCGCCGCTGGCGCGGATCCACCGGCCGAACGCCGTCCGCTCGAAGACGTACCACGACCCGGCGACGGCGGCGAACAGCATGTACACCGACGGCGACGCGGAGAAGAGCGCGCCGAAGAACGGGAGGTCGGCGAGCACCGGCACCGTGATCGACGGCGAGGTCGCGACAGTCGGGGTGTTCGGACTGCCGTAGATCACCTGCGAGGCGAACGGCGCGAGTCCGAGCGCGATGAGCCAGACCGCGAGCCCGGCGATGATCTGGTCCGCGCGGAATCCGATCGTCACGACGGCGAACAGCGCCGCGAGCAGCGTGCTCGCGACCACACCGCCGGCGAAGCCGATCCAGACGCCGCCGGTGATGTCGGCGACGTAGATGGCGCCGAACGCCGAGATGATCAGGAACCCTTCCAGTCCGATGTTGATCACGCCCGACTTCTCGGCGAAGATTCCGCCGAGGGCGGCGAACGCGATCGGCACGGACAGCCGTAGCGTCGCCGCGAGCGTGTTCCGGCTCGTCAGCACGTCCGCGAGCGTCCCGGCGAGCGAGTCCGGGAAGGCCAGGCCGGCGAGAAGCAGCGCGACGACGGCGACGACAGTCACGCCGGCGACGAGCGCGCGGGTCGTGTACCGCTCGAAGAGGGTCTCCCTTTCGACGTTTTCGGCGGCGGTATCGTCGTCCGCGCGGTCCGCGGGCGCGTCACTCATCGGCCTCACCTCCCCGTTCGCCCGGGACCCCGCCGTCGGTCGCGACCGCCTCCGGTCTCGATCCCGCACCCGGCAGTCCGCGGGCCAGCAGCCGGAAGAACTCCGGCATCGCCACGAACAGGATGATGAGCCCGCGGAGGACCCCCACGAGCTGCGGCGGGACGTCGGTCGCGAACTGGACGACCGTCGTCCCGCTCTTCAGCACGCCGAACAGCAGCGCGGCGACGCCGACCCCGAGCGGGTTGTTGCCGGCGAGGATCGAGACGGTGATCCCGTCGAACCCGTAAGCGGGGATCCCCGTCTGGAACGTCCCGAGCACCATCATCACGTACATCGCGCCGGCGATACCGCCGAGCGCGCCCGAGAGCGTCAGGCTCGCGACGACGGTGCGTTTGGCGTCGACGCCGCCGTACTCGGCCGCCTCGGGCTGGACGCCGCTCGTGCGGACGTCGTACCCGAAGGCCGTGTGCTCGAGGACGTAGTACAGCGCGCCGACGGCGAGGAGGCCGAAGGCGAGCGCGACGATCGAGAAGTCCTGTCGGGCGCCGAAGAACAGCGCCGGAAACTGCGCGAACTCCGGGAGCGGAACGGTCTGGTTGGCTGCGCTCTCGGGGTCCTTGAAGACCCCGCTGACCAGGTACAGCGCGACGCCGGTGGCGATGAAGTTGAGCATGATCGTCGTGATCACCTCGTTGGCGTCGGCGTACGCCTTCAGCAGCCCCGGAACCGCGCCGTAGAGTCCGCCGAACACCGCGCCGACGAGGAGCCCGAACGGGATCAACACGACGGTGCCGAGGACGCCCGACACCAGCGACGACGCCCAGAGAACGCCGAGCGCGGTCGCCAGCGCACCGACGACCATCTGCCCCTGCGTCCCGATGTTGAAGATCCCGGCGCGGAACGCCAACGCCACCGAGAGCCCCGTGAAGATCAGAAGCGTCGTCTCCCGGAGCGTGACCGCGAACTGCCCGTTCGGCGACCAGCTACCGCTGAGCGGATCACCGAGCGCCCCGAGGAACAGGCGGTCGAAGACCACGACGGGGTCGTAACAGAACCCCGTGCCGAAGTAGTACACCGCTTCGCCGGCGGTACACGTCGTCATTCGACCGGCCACGAGCACCAGCACCGCGCCGATGAGGACGGAGAGGACGAGCGCCGCCGTGCTGATCAGGATCCGCTCGGTCGCGGACGCCCTGGCGAGCCGGGAGAGGGCGTCCCGCGCGCGGTCGGCGGCGCTCACGCTCGCTCACCGTCCCCGGCGTTTGTGGGGTCCGCCGGCCCGTCCCGTTCCGTCTCCGATGCGTCCCCACTCTCAGTCTCCGCTGCGTCCCCGCTCGCCGTCCCCTCCGGTCCACCACCGCCTCCACCGTCGTCTCCCGGCCGCTCCCCGGCCATCAGCAGGCCGAGCTCCTCCTCGGTCGTCTCCTCCGGGTCGACCACGTCGACGAACTCGCCCTCGTAGACGACGGCCAGGCGGTCCGAGAGCCCCTGTACCTCCTCCAGCTTCGAGGAGACGAGGAGGATCCCCACGCCCTGGCGGCGGAGTTCCAACAGCCGCTCGTGGATGAACTCGATCGATCCGACGTCGACGCCCCGCGTCGGGTGCGAGGCGACCACCAGTTCGGGGTCGCGCTCGAACTCCCGGCCGACGATGAACTTCTGCTGGTTGCCGCCGGAGAGCGACTCCGCCTCGGCGTCGGCGTCCGGGGGCCGAACGTCGTACTCGTCGATGATCGCCTCGGCGTGCCCCCGCGTCTGCGACCAGTCGATCCGACCGTTGGCGGCGAACTCGGCGCCGTGTTGGCTGCCCAGCAGCCCGTTCTCGACCAGGTCGAACTGCATCACCAGTCCGCGGTCCTGGCGGTCCTCGGGGACGTACGCCATCCCCGCCTCGATACGCTGCCGCCGCGAGGCGGTCGTGACGTCCTCGCCGCGGAAACGGATCTCGCCCGCGTCGGGGGTCCGGAGGCCGGTCACCGCCTCGACGAGTTCGGACTGGCCGTTGCCGTCCACGCCCGCGATCCCGAACACCTCGCCGGCTCTGACGTCGAAGGAGACGCCGTCGACCGCCCGAACCCCGCGGTCGTCGTCGACGACGACGTCCGAAACCGAGGCGACGACTTCGCCCGTCTCCGCGGTCCCGTGGTCGACGTCCAACAGGACCTCGCGGCCGACCATCAGCTCCGCGAGCTCCTCCTGGGTGGTCGCGTCCGCGTCGACGGTCCCGACCTTCCGCCCGTCGCGGAGGACGGAGATCTCGTCGGCCGCGCGCATCGCCTCGCCGAGCTTGTGCGTGATGAAGATGATCGTCTTCCCCTGTGCGGTCAGCTCGTCGAGCACGTCGAACAGCTCGTCGACCTCCTGAGGCGTCAACACGGCGGTCGGTTCGTCGAGGATCAGCGTGTCGGCGCCGCGGTACAACGCCTTCAGGATCTCGACGCGCTGTTGCTCGCCGACGGAGATGTCCTCGATCCGCGCGTCCGGATCGACGTCGAACCCGTAGCGGTCGGCGAGTTCGACGACGGCCTCGCGCGCCCCTCTCCGGTCGACGGCGAGCCCGCCCCACTTCCGCGGCTCGTTGCCGAGTGTGATGTTCTCGGTGACGGTCATCGGGTCCACGAGCATGAAGTGCTGGTGGATCATCCCGATCCCGGCGTCGATCGCGTCGCGGGGCGATCCGAGCGCGTGCGGTTCCCCGTCGATCCGAACCTCCCCCGACGTCGCTCGTAGAGGCCGTAGAGAACGTTCATCAACGTCGTCTTGCCGGCCCCGTTCTCGCCGAGGAGGGCGTGGACGGTGCCGCGTTCGACCTCGAGGTCGACGTCGTCGTTCGCCACGACGCCGGGAAACCGCTTCGTGATCCCGTCGAGGTGGACGGCTGTGGCCATTAGTCTAGTACCTTCTGATTCGAGGGTGACTGAATATGTTTGGATATAGCGATCCCAGCAAGAACCGCGAACGGCCGAGAATCCAATCAGAGCGCGGAACGGTCGGCGCGCGAAGCGGCCGCCGGTGGTGTCCCAGCGTGTCGGTCGGTTGGACCGCTACACTTCCGAGGGAACCGAGATGTCGCCGGCGATGATGTCCTCGCGCGCGGTCGAGACCTCGTCTCTGACGGCTTCGGGGATCTCGGAACCGAGCTGGTCGCCGTAGACGAGTTCGACGCCGTCGTTGTCGAGCCCGAGCGTGACGTTCGATCCGCCGGGGAACTCGCCGTCGACGGTCGCCTCGATCGCGTTGTAGACGGCCGTGTCGACCCGCTTGACCATGCTCCCGAGGATGACGTCGGCGTAGTCGGGCCGCGTGATCGACTGGTCGCGGTCGACGCCGATCGCGAACCGTTCCTGTTCCTGTGCGGCCTGGAAGACGCCGGTGCCGGTGTTGCCCGCGGCGTGATAGACGATGTCGGCGCCGCTGTTGTACATCGCGGTCGCCGCCTCGCGACCCGCCGCGGGGTCGTTGAAGCTGCCGGTGTAGTTGACGCTGACGTCGACATCGTCGCTGCCGGCGGCGACGCCCGCCTCGAAGCCGGCCTGGAACTTCTGGATCAGGTCGGACTCGACGCCGCCGACGAACCCGACGTTCGTGGAGTCGCCCGCGGTCGAACCGGCGCCCGCCGAGAAGTCGCGGGTGGTGAGCAGGCTCGCCATCAGCCCCGCGAGGTACGACCCCTCGTGCTCCCGGAACGTGTAGCTCGCGACGTTGTCTGCCTGAACGACCGAGTCGACGATCATGAAGTCCTGGTCGGGGTACGACGCAGACGTCTCCGAGAGGGAGTCCGCCTGGAGGAAGCCGATACAACACACCAGGTCGTAGTCCGGGTCGGCGGATTCGGCGAACTGCTGCTGGAACGTGCTGAACTGCGACACTTCGTCGGGCTGGGCCTCCCGGAACTCGATTCCCAGTTCCTCCTCCGCCTGTATCGCTCCCTGCTGGGCCTGGTCGTTGAACGACCCGTCGCCGAGGCCGCCGGTCGCGTAGACCATCCCGATGTTCGCCGCCGGACCGCCCTCGCCGTCCGAACCGTCAGACTCGTCCGAGCCGTCCATTCCGTCCTCGCCGTCGTCCCCATCAGCCCCCTCCGAGGCGTTCATTCCGTCGTCACCGTCGTCTCCATCAGCCCCGTCCGAGCCGTCCGAACCGTCGCCGGTCGGACCGCCGCTACAGCCGGCGAGCCCGACGAGGCCCGCCGCGCTCGCCGCCTTGAGGAACCGCCGCCGATCGAAGTCGGATGCCATGTCGTCTACAAAACCGGGAGTACGCGGCATAAATTCGTCGCTCCGGGTGGATTCAGGCCGAAGCGTCGACCGCGGCCACCGCGTCCGCCACGAGGGCCTCGACGTCGGCGATCAGCTCGTCGACGTCGTCGCTCTCGGCGTACACGCGGACGTACGGCTCCGTTCCCGAGGGGCGGACCAGCGTCCACGAGGCGTCGGAGAACTCCAGCCGCACGCCGTGGTCGGTGTCGACGGCGGCGGCCGGGAAGGCCTCCGGCAGGGTCGTCGCCAGCCGGTCCATCGCGTCGGCCTTCGCGTCGTCGGGACAGTCCACGCTGACCTTGCGGTACGGCCGCTCCGTGATCGGCTCGCGGAGTCCCGACAGCCCCTCGTCGGCGACGAGCCGGGCGATCACGGCCGCGGAGGCGACGCCGTCGATCCACTCGCCGAGGGCGACGTGGATGTGCTTCCACGGCTCCGCGGCGAAGACGACCCGGGTGTCGTCGCCCATCTCTCCGGCGGCACCCGCCTCGCCGACCGCACCCGCCTCCCCGACGCGCCCGCATCGCCGGCCGTCTCGCGGACCGCCGCGATCCCCTCGTGGAGCGCGCCCAGACGCACGCGCTGGACGCGGCCGCCGGCCTCGCGGACGCGCTCGTCGATCCTCCCTGACGCGTTCGGCGTGGTGACGACCACCGGGTCCGCGGCGTCGCTCTCGCGGGTGTACCGCTCGGCCAGCATCGCGAGCACGGTGTCCTCGTGGACGACCTCCCCGTCGGCGTCGACGATCACGATCCGGTCGGCGTCGCCGTCGTGGCCGATCCCGAACGCGAACCCCTCGGCGTCGCCGCCGGCGTCCGGCCGCCCTGGTGCCTCGACCCCCTCGTTGGCGTCCGCGATAAACACCCGGAGGTCGCGGAGCGTCTCCGGCGTCGGCTTGCTCCCCCGCCCGGGGAAGTGTCCGTCGACGTTCCCGTTGAGCGTGACGACCTCGGCGCCGAGCTCGCGCAGGACGGTCGGGGTCGCCGGCGCGCTCATGCCGTTCCCGCAGTCGACGGCGATCCGGAGCCCCTCGAGGTCGCTCCCGTATCCCTCGGCGTACGCGCGCACGTCGTCGAGGTACTCGGCGAGGACGTCGACGCGTTCCGGCGTCGTCCACGCGTCCCACCCCGCGGAGCGTTCGTCCGCCGCGACGCGCTCTTCGACCGCGACTTCCGCGTCGCGGTCGAACTCGCTGCCGTCGCGGAACAGCTTGATCCCGTTGTCCGGGGGCGGGTTGTGCGAGGCCG
>NZ_WPCE01000379.1 GCF_009742825.1 Halorubrum sp. CBA1125 | reverse complement strand
TCGAAGAGCGCGGGCTTGCCGGCGTAGTGGGGCTCGCCGTCGAACACGCCGCGGATCCCCTTGCCGGTCAGGCTCTCGAACGACGACGGCTCCGGCGGATCCTCGATCCCGGCTTCGGTCGCGTTCGCGCGAATCGCCGCCGCGATCGGGTGATCACTGCGCCGCTCCAGGCCGGCCGCGTACCGGAGGACCGTCGCCGCGTCCGCGTCTCCGAAGGCGACGACGTCGGTGACGGCGAGCTCGCCGGCGGTGAGCGTGCCCGTCTTGTCGAGCGCGACGGCGTCGACCTCGCCCATCGTCTCCAGGTGGTTCCCGCCCTTGATCAGGACGCCGTTGCGCGCGGCGCTCGTGATCCCCGAGACGACGGAGACCGGCGTCGAGATGACGAACGCGCACGGACAGGCGATCACGAGCAGCGTGAGCCCGCGGACGAACCACGTGCGCCAGTCGCCGACGACCGTGTGCTCGTAGCCGGCGACGCCGACCGAGACCGGATCGCCGACGACGAGCGGCGGGACCGCGGCCGTCAGGACCGCCAGCGCGACGACGACCGGCGTGTAGTACCCCGCGAACCGGTCGACGAACTGTTCGCGCTCGGTCTTTTTCGCCTGTGCGCCCTGTACGAGTTGGATGATCCGCGCGAGCGTGGAGTCGCCCGCGGTCGAGGTGACCCGCGCCTCGAGGTACCCCTCCTCGTTTATCGCGCCGGCGTACACCTCGTCGCCGGCGGCCTTGTCGACGGGGACGCTCTCGCCGGTGATCGGCGACTCGTCGACGGCGCTCTCGCCCGCGGTCACCGTCCCGTCGAGCGGGACCTTCTCGCCCGGACGGACGACGACCGTCTCGCCGACCGCCACTTCCTCGGCCGGGACGGTGACCTCCTCGCCGTCGCGTCTCACCGTCGCCTGGTCGGGGGAGAGCTCGAGCAGCTCCCGGAGGGAGTCGCGGGCGCGGTCCATCGCGTAGTCCTCCAACAGCTCGGCGATGCTGAACAGGACGGCCAGCGTCGCCGCCTCGACGAAG
>NZ_WPCE01000150.1 GCF_009742825.1 Halorubrum sp. CBA1125 | reverse complement strand
CCCGGCGAGGACGCGGTCGACGCGGGCGCCGAGGCGTCCGTCGCGGCGGGGGGCGACCCCGACACACCCGACGATTCCGGCGACTCCGGCGAGTTCGACGGATTCGACGCCGGGTTCGTCTACCCCTCGCGGCTCATGGAGGGGGCGGTCGTCGACGAGCGGCTCGGCGTGCCGTGGGTGAACGGCCGCGAGGCGGTCCTCGCCTCGCGGAACAAGGCGGGCGTCCTGGCGGCGGTTTCGGCCGCCGGCCTGCCGACGCCGCGGACGACCCTCGTGTCGAACCCCGTCGACGAGTCGGTCGTCGCCGACGCGGTCGCGTCGTTCTCGTACCCGGTCGTGGTCAAGCCGAACTCCGCGACCCGCGGCGTCGGCGTCACGACGGCGGGCGACCTCGACTCCCTGTTGGGCGTCGTCGACTACCTGAACCTCACCCACGACTACCGCGCGACCGGCGACAAGTCGTACCTGATCCAGGAGTTCCTCCCCGACGCGCGCGACTACCGGGCCATGGTCCTCGACGGCGACTACGCCGGCGCGGTCCGGCGAGAGCTCCCCGACGACGCCGCGGGGGGCCGCTGGAAACACAACGTTCACCGCGGCGCGACCGCGCGCGGCGTCGAACTCCCCGAGCGCGGCCGCGAACTGGCCGAGCGAACCGCCGAGATCCTCGGGATCGACTACCTCGGGGTCGACCTGCTGGCGACGGACGATCGGATCGTCGTCAACGAGACGAACGCTCGGCCCACCGTCGACGCCGCGACGAAGTACGAGCCGGGGTTCTACGACCGGCTCGCGGCGCTGATCCGACGGACGGCCGGCGAGGGAGAGTGACGGGAGGGAACGGGGCAAGGAAGGAGGCCGCTCTCGGGACGTGGCGAGCGGGTCGACCGCCGCTCGGCCGAAGCGGGTCGCCGACGAAGCGACCGATCAGGCGACGTCGATCGACGCGGAGTCGTCGTCGCGGTCGAACGAGACCACCAACACGCCGTTGTTGAACGTCGCGTCCGCGGAGTGTTCGTCGACGGGAGCGGGGAGTTCGACGGTCTCGTCGTACTCCCGGCGGTCCGACACCGCGGAGATGGTGAGCGCCTCGCCGTCACACTGCAGCGAGAGCTCGTCTTTCGAGACGGCCGGGAGGTCGGCGACGAGTCGGACCGAGTCCTCGCTCGTGTACGCGTCGACGTGCGTCTCGGAGCCGAACCCCGCGTCCTCGTCGGCGGGGGCGCCGTTGGCCATCTCGTTCATCATCCGTTCGATCTCCGCGAAGAAATCGCCGAACGGATCGTCACGGTCGTCTCTGTCCATGGTTCACCTGACGGCGGTGAGCCCGATAAGCCTTCTGTCGGCCGCCGTATTCTCCGAAACGGATCCGAAAAGCGTCCGGACGGTCCGCAGCCGACTCGTACGAATTTAAGTAGCTCGGGGGCGCTTATTCGCATATGAGTAAATCACATCTCGTCGCCGCAGCAGACGTGAGCGAGGACGACGTCGTCCGAGTGGGGCTCAACGGGTTCGGGCGGATCGGGCGAAACGTGTTCCGCGCGGTCTTGGAGCACCCCCGGATCGAACTGGTCGGGATCAACGACGTGATGGACTTCGACGACATGGCGTACCTCGCGAAGTACGACACCGTCATGGGCCGGCTCGACGGCGTCGAACGCGAGGGCGATACGCTGACGATCGGCGGCACGTCGGTCTCGCTTTTCAACGTCCAGGACCCCGCCGACCTCCCGTGGGACGAACTCGACGTCGACGTCGCCCTGGAGTGTACAGGCGTCTTCCGGACGCGGGACGACGCGAGCGCGCACCTCGACGGCGGCGCGGACACCGTCGTCATCTCGGCGCCGCCGAAGGGCGAGAAGCCCGTCAAGCAACTCGTCTACGGCGTCAACCACGACGAGTACGACGGCGACGACGTGATCTCGAACGCCTCCTGTACGACCAACTCCATCACCCCCGTCGCGAAGGTGCTCGACGAGGAGTTCGGCATCGAGGCCGGGACGCTCACGACCGTCCACGCCTACACCGGCTCGCAGAGCCTCGTCGACGGCCCGATGGCGAAGCGGCGCCGCGGCCGCGCCGCCGCCGAGAACATCGTGCCCACCTCGACGGGCGCGGCCGGCGCCGCCCAGGAGGTCCTCCCGCAGCTGGAGGGGAAGATCGACGGGATGGCGATGCGCGTCCCGGTCCCGAACGGCTCGCTCACCGAGTTCGTCGTCAGCCTCGACAAGACCGTCAGCGAGGAGGAGGTCAACGACGCCTTCCGCGACGCCGCCGACTCGGGCCCGCTCGCGGGCGTGCTCGGCTACACCGACGACGAGGTCGTCTCCAGCGACATCGTCGGCCTCCCGTTCTCCAGCTACGTCGACCTCCAGTCGACGAACGTCGTCGCCGGCGGGGAGCTGGTGAAGATCCTCACGTGGTACGACAACGAGTACGGCTTCTCGAACCGGATGCTCGACATGGCCGCGTACGTCACCGACGAGGCGTAATCCGTCACGACGCTCGGATTGTTCCCGCTGCCGTTCGAGAACCCACCACTAAGTAGCTCACCGACCACCGTGTACACATGTCCACGTTCGCCACCATCGACGACCTGCCGGCCGACTCGCGCGTCCTCGTGCGGCTCGACCTCAACTCCCCGATCGAGGACGGCAAACCGCAAGACAACCGCCGCTTCGAGCGCCACGCGGAGACCGTCCGCGAGCTCGCCGACGCGGGGCACCGCGTCGTGTGCATGGCCCACCAGGGCCGCCCCGGCCGCGACGATTTCACGTCGCTTTCGGGCCACGCGGCCATCCTCGCCGAGCACGTCGGCCGCGACGTCCGTTTCGTCGCGGACACCTACGGCGACGAGGCGCTGTCGGCGATCGACGCGCTCGAACCCGGCGAGGTGCTCCTGCTTGAGAACACCCGGATGTGCGACGACGAGCTGCCCGAGGAGTCGCCGGAAGCGAAGGCCGAGACCGCGTTCGTGACGACGCTCGCCCCGCGCTTCGACGCGTACGTCAACGACGCCTACTCGGCGGCACACCGGAGACACGCCTCGCTGGTCGGGTTCCCGCTCGCGTTGCCCGCGTACGCCGGGCGCGTGATGGAGACGGAGTACGAGGCCAACACCGCCATCGCGACCCGCGAGTTCGACGGCCCGGTGACGATGGTCGTCGGCGGGACGAAGGCCACGGACGTGATCGGCGTGATGGACGCCCTGGCCGACAAGGTCGACCGCTTCCTGCTCGGGGGCGTCGCCGGCGAGCTGTTCTTGCGCGCCGCGGGTCACCCGGTCGGCCACGACGTGGCCGGGACGGATCTCTTCGACGAACAGTGGGAGCGGAACCGCGAGCTGATCGAGTCGGTCCTCGCCGAGCGGGGCGACGCGATCCGCCTCGCGAGCGACCTGGCGTACGAGGACGACGGCGACCGCGCCGAGGTCGCCGTCGACGACATCGACGAGAAGACGGAGGCGTACCTCGACGTCGGGTCCGAGACGGTGGCCGACTACGAACCCCCGATCCGCGCGTCCGATGCCGTGTTCGTGAAGGGCGCGCTCGGCGTCTTCGAGGACGAGCGGTTCGCCGACGGGACCGTCGGCGTGCTGGAGGCGATCGCCGAGACCGACTGCTTCTCGGTCGTCGGCGGCGGCGACACCTCCCGCGCGATCGAGCTGTACGGGCTCGACGAGGACGACTTCTCGCACGTCTCGATCGCCGGGGGCGCGTACATCCGCGCGCTCACGGGCGAGTCGCTGCCGGCGGTCGAAACGCTGCGTGCGGCCGCGAACCGTTCCCAGCCGCCCGAGCGGCGGTGACCGCGGAACTCGACGCTATTCCTCGTTGAGGTCGAGGTCGAACTGCTCGTTTTCCGTGACCGCGTTGAGCACGACGCTCGTGTTCGACTCGCGGATGTCGGCGTCGGTGAGGATCGACTTGATCTGGTCGTTCATCCCGTCCGTGTCGGTGAACTTCCCGATCGCGATCACGTCGTAGTCCCCGGTGACCTCGTAGACGCTCACCATCTGTTTCTCCTTTCTGAGCTTCTCGGTGACGTCGGGGAGCGCGCTGCCCTCTACTTTGAGCTGGAGCACCGCCGTGACGTCGTAGCCGAGCTTGTCGTAGTCGACGATGGGCGTGTACCCGCGGATCACGCCCTCGTCTTCGAGGTCTCGCAGGTGGTTCGAGACCGTGGTCACGGAGACGTCGAGCTCGTCGCCGAGGCTCCGGAGGCTCGCGCGGCCGTTGCTCAGAAGGGAATTCACGAGTTTCGCGTCGAGGTTTTCGTACGTCATCACACCTACTAACGGTTTCAGGGGTTTATAATTTTACGAATGTCCAGCCTTTTTGCGAGACTGGCGGTTCATGCACCAAGCGATAAGGCCTTTATACTGGCAGATAACGAACTAGTCGTCCAGAACATGACGGACGAACACGCGAAACCGGACGGCGGCCTCACGGCCAAAGAACAGGCGGTACTCGACGAGATGGAAGAGGAGAACGTCGACTTCCTGCGGCTCCAGTTCACCGACATCCTCGGAGTCGTCAAGAACGTCTCCGTGCCCGCCCACCAGGCGGAGAAGGCGTTCACCGAAGGGATCTACTTCGACGGCTCCTCGATCGAGGGGTTCGTACGCATCCAGGAGTCGGACATGCGGCTCGTCCCCGACCCGGACACGTTCGCGGTGCTCCCGTGGCGGCGCGACGAGGACGGCTCCGCCGCCGCCCGGATCATCTGTGACATCGTCGACACCGACGGCGAACCGTTCGTCGGCGGCCCGCGGCAGGTGTTAAAGAGCGTCCTCGCGGAGGCCGAGGAGATGGGCTACTCCGTCTCGATCGGCCCCGAACCGGAGTTCTTCCTGTTCGAGAAGGACGAGGACGGCAACGCGACCACGATCCCCCACGACAACGGCGGCTACTTCGACCTGGCGCCGAAGGACCTCGCGAGCGACGTCCGCAAGGAGATCATCTTCACGTTAGAGGAGATGGGCTTCGAGATCGAGGCCTCCCACCACGAGGTCGCCGAGGGCCAACACGAGATCAACTTCAAGTACGCCGACGCGCTCACGACCGCGGACAACATCGCGACGTTCCGGGCCGTCGTCCGCGCGGTCGCCGAACAGCACGACCTCCACGCGACGTTCATGCCCAAGCCGATCGCCGAGATCAACGGCTCGGGGATGCACAGCCACATCTCGCTCTTCGACGAGGACGGCAACGCGTTCGCGGACGACGACGACGAGTTCAACCTGAGCGAGACCGCCTACCAGTTCATGGGCGGCATCCTGAACCACGCACAGGCGTTCACGGCCGTCACGAACCCGACCGTGAACTCCTACAAGCGGCTCGTCCCCGGCTACGAGGCGCCCATCTACGTCGCGTGGTCCGACACGAACCGCTCGGCGCTCGTGCGCGTCCCGGACGCCGCCGGCGTCTCCGCGCGCTTCGAGGTCCGCAGCCCCGATCCGTCGTGTAACCCCTACCTCGGGATGGCGTCGCTCATCGCCGCCGGCCTCGACGGGATCAAGACGGACGCCGACCCCGGCGACCCGGTCCGCGAGGACATCTACGAGTTCGACGACGAGAAGCGCCAGGAGTACGGCATCGACACGCTGCCGCCGAACCTGGGCGCGGCCGTCGAGGCGCTCGAGTCCGACGAGGTCATCCAGGACGCGCTCGGGCCGCACACCGCCGAGAAGTTCGCCGAGGCGAAGTCCCAGGAGTTCAGCGAGTACCTCACGCAGGTCTCGCAGTGGGAGGAAGACCGCTACCTGGAGACGTTCTGAGGCGGTCGGAGACGGGCACGCTCAGCGACCGACGCACCTGTTTCCCGTATTTCGCTTTTTTGCCGCGCTCCCCGCAGCGGCTGAGTCGCTCAGCCGAAGATCCGGAGTAGCCCGAGCACCCACCTGACGGCCTCCGAGAGCGCGAACAGCGCACCCTCGACGCGCGAGAGCCGACGCCCCGACCACAGCGCGGCGACCATCAGAACCGTCACCGCGACCAGCCAGAGGCCGGTCTCTCCCGCCGCCCCGCTCACCGCGAGCGGTCGGAGGGCGGCGGCGACGCCCATGATTCCGAGGACGTTGAACACGTTCGAACCCACGACGTTGCCGACAGACATCCCCACGTGTCCCTGCCGCATCGCGACCAGCGACACCGCGAGTTCGGGCGTGGACGTGCCCGCGGCCACGATCGTCCCGCCGATGACCCACTCGGAGACCCCGACGCCGCGCGCCAGCGACGTCGCCGCCTCCACCATGAAGTGGCCGCAGACGAGCACGAGCGCGAGCCCGCCGACCAGCAGGACGGCGTCGCGGCCGCGGAACCGGGCGTGGTGCGCGAGCGTCTCCGTCACCCGCGAGTTCGGGTACTCGGTGACGATCGACGGGCCGGCGCGCTCGTCGCGGAGCAGGTAGGCCGTGTACGCGACGAAGCCGAGCGCGAGCGCGATCCCCTCCGGGCGCGTCACGACGCCGTCGGCGAGGGCCGCGACCCCCGCCCAGCGTCGCGGCCACGAGCGCGGCTCCGTCGCGGTGGACGATCGAGCGCTCGACCGGCACGACGCGCAGGAGGGAGACGACGCCGAGGATGAACGCGAGGTTGTAGACGTTGCTGCCGAGCACGTTCGCGACGGCGACGTCGCCGAGCTCCGCGAACGCCGCGTCGATCGACACGACGAGCTCCGGCGTCGACGTCCCCATCGCGACGATCGTCAACCCGATCGTCAGCTCGGAGACGCCGAACCGCCGCGCGAGTCGGACGACCGCGTCCACGAGCGACCGCGCGCCGATCCAGAGCCCGAGCACGGTCGCGGCGATCACCCCGACGTCGACGAGGGAGCCGTCCACCATCGTCCGGGGTGACGGCGGCCCGGGTATTAAATCGCCCCGCGGATGTCGATCCCGCGGTCCGCCACCGCCGGCAGCGCGACCACCGCGACGACCGCGGCGGTCGTCGCGACCAGCGTGACGAGAAGCGAGTCGGCGAGCGCGTACGCGCCGACCCAGAGCGCGCCCGTGACCGCGAGCGCCGGGACGGCGACCCGGACCGGGACCGCGGGCTCGTCGCCGTCGACGAGCAGCCAGCCGACCGCGCCGCCGGCGCCCGGTGGCGATCCCGATGCCCGGCCTCGATCACCTCGGCGGCGTGGCCGCCGGCGACGGCGACCGCGGCGGCGACGACGGAGACGCCG
>NZ_WPCE01000046.1 GCF_009742825.1 Halorubrum sp. CBA1125 | reverse complement strand
CGACGTATACGATTCCGATCGCACGAGAGTTTCTCACTGAATTAGCTGAGAAACACGACATCGAAGACGCTCCTGTTTCTCGTCGATGACGCAGACGATCTGATCGGTGGGCTCCGCCGTGAAAACTACAGTTACTGCGTCGAACAACACGGTTTGAGAAATTCTGTCGAAACGTGTTTTCAGAGAAGTACAAACGACAAACCTCTTTCGTTTTCAAACTGTTTCAGCCACGTCGATCCACCGACCGCGGAAACGTGGTTACAAGCCCCCGCCGTCTGGTGGAATCATGCGTAAGTTACACGGCCGACGTTTGATCGTGTATCTATTCTCATGTGTGACATGTTGGGATCGGAGGCCGTATCAGCGAAGTGCTTCTTGAACCCACTGACTACCACCGACGAGAAACAGCGTGTCTTCGATGTCGTAACGTCGGAAGTGGATCCCCTCGGGTCTCCCGTAGGCTTATCTCCGCTGACGGCGAGTGTGAACTATGCTCACGGCTGACCGCGAGCGACTGATCTCTTTGATGACCGAACAGGCCGAGTTCGGCGGGACCGACGCCGGCGGGCTGCACCGTCTTGCACTGACCGAGGAAGACCGAGTCGCCCGCGACTGGTTCTGTAACCTGCTGGACGACGCTGGACTCGACGTTCGGATCGACGCGATCGGTAACGTGTTCGGACGGCGCGAGGGGATTGACCCCGACGCATCGCCCGTGCTTCTGGGATCGCATCTCGATTCGCAGCCCTACGGTGGACGCTTCGACGGGCCGCTTGGCCTCCTCGGCGCGCTCGAACTCGTCCACGTCCTCGAGGAGGAAGACCTCGACACGACCCACCCGGTCGAGGTTGTCAACTGGACGAACGAGGAGGGGGCGCGCTTCCAGCCACCGATGATGGCTAGCGGCGTTTGGGCCGGGAAGTACGACCTCGACGACGTCTACGCGGCGACCGACGACAACGGGGTTACGGTCGAAGCGGCGCTCGAGGAGATCGGATACAAGGGACCTGAACCCGCGGAACCGCCCGAAGCGTACGACGCGTATTTGGAGTTGCACATCGAACAGGGACCGAAACTCGAGCGCGAGAAGAAAGATGTCGGCGTCGTCACCGGGATCGTCGGTCTCACCTGGACGGAGACGACGTTCTATGGCCAACCGAACCACACCGGACCGACGCCGATGCATCTCCGGCAGGACGCGCTCGTCGCTGCAGGCGACCTGATCACGCAGGTACCGCGGACCGCGAACAAACTGTCAGACACGACGAGGGGAACCGTGGGTGCAATCGAGTACGACTCGGAGGCGATCAGCATCGTGCCCGACGAGGTTCGACTCGTGTGGGAGTTCGTCGATTACGAGGACGAACTCGTCGAAGCGGGGTACCAACGCACGCTCGATGAGATTGAACAGATCGCGCGGCGCCACGATGTCGAGGCCGAGTCGTCGGAGATCACGCGGTTCGAGAGCGTCGCCTTCGACGACCGGTGTATTCAGGCGGTCGAAGCGGCCGCGGATGACCTGGGATACGACTCCATGCGGATGCACGCGGGGGCGGGCCACGATCCGATGAACGTCGCCGAGGTATGTGACACGGGCATGGTGTTCGCCGTCAGCGAAGACGGCCTGAGCCACACCGAAGAAGAGTACACGAGCTGGGACGACTGTTATTCCGCCGTGAACACGCTCATCAATGCCGGCTACCAGCTGGCGAAGTGAACTCCGGCGAGAAACCCTCAGCTACTGCATCCAACAACACGGCTTCAGAAACGCTGGCGAACGTGTATCTCGTTAGGTAGATCTATATCTATATCAGTTATTAATCTATTTCGGAACGGTAACTTCCCCACCGCGGAAACGTGGGTACCAGCCCACGCCGTCTGACAGTGTCCGCGTGGTATTATTCGATGGTACCACCGAATCATAGCCTTTTTCGGGGTCTCGCTCGATCCCCGAGACATGCCGTTCACCGACGACCTACACGAGGAGGCGGCCACGTACTGGTCGGCCATCCTCGATCACCCGATGGTGCGCCAGCTCGGCGACGGGAGCTTGGACGAAGGGCCGTTCCGCTACTGGGTGCGACAGGACTACGTGTACCTCGTCGAGTACGCCCGGGTGTTCGCCCTCGGCGCCGCGAAGGCCCCGGATCTCGACCGCATGGGCACGTTCGCGGAGCTTTTGGAGTCGACGGTCAACACGGAGATGGACCTCCACCGGTCGTACGCCGCACAGTTCGGGATCGACGAGACGGAACTGGCGGCGACCGATCCGTCGCCCACGACCCGCGCGTACACGGACTTCCTCGTCCGGACGGCCGCCCACGGGACGTTCGGCGACCTCGTCGCCGCGCTGTTACCCTGCATGTGGGGCTTCAACGAGACCGGCGAGCGGCTCGCCGACCGCGGCCTGCCGGACCACGAACAGTACGCCGCTTGGATAGAGCTGTACGCCGGCGAGGAGTTCACCGAGCTGACCGAGTGGTGCAAGCGCCTCATGGACGAGGTGGCCGCGGACGCGAGCGACCCCGACCGGCGCCGCTACCGAGACCTGTTCGAGACGTCGGCCCAGTACGAGTACCTGTTCTGGGACGCCGCCTGGGAACAGGAGGGGTGGCCGCTGTGACCCCCGTGACGGATCCGCAAGCGGGCACCCGGATGGATGCTCCGGCCGGCGTCGCCCCACACGCTGCCGTGCAGCCGGCTACGCACGCGCGGTCCGACGACGGAAACACCGGAGGTGACGAGCGATGGTGACGCCGGCCGTCGCGCTCGGACTGACCGTGGCGGTGCTCGTCGGCAGCGCCGCGGTTGGCGTGTGGTTCTCCCGCGGCCGCGTCGGCTCGGTCGAGGCTCTCGTCTCGGCTCGCGGATCCGTCGGCGAACGGCGGCTGACCGCGACGCTGGTCGCGTCCGTGATGGGCGTCTGGATCCTCTTTTCGGCGCCGGAGGCCGGCGCGAGCTTCGGGATCGCCGCCGTCGTCGGGTACGCGGTCGGCGAGGCGGTGCCGATGCTGGCGTACGCCCGCCTCGGCCCGCGGATCCGTCGGCTTATCCCGGACGGCCACTCGCTGACGGAGTACGCGCACGTCCGCTACGGCGACGCGATGTACGCGTTCGTGCTCGTCGTGAGCGCGCTGTACATGTTCGTCTTCCTCGCGGCGGAGCTCACCGGGATCGCGAGCGCGTTGTCGCTGGTCGCGGGCGTCCCGCAGTGGCAGACCGCGCTGCTGGTCGGCGGGATCGTGCTCCTGTACACCGGCTACGGCGGGCTCACCGCGAGCATCGTCACGGACACCGTGCAGGCGCTGATCGTGCTCCCGTTGCTCGTGGTGACCTTCGCCGGCGTGCTGCTGGCGCTCGGCGGCGTCACTCCGGTCTACGAGGGCGTCGTCGCGGCGAACCCCAGCCTGCTCGATCCGGGCTTCCTCCCGGGACTGCAGTTCGGGTTCGCCCTGTCGTTCGCCATCTTGGGGGCGGAGCTGATCAACCAGACCTGGTGGCAGCGGGTGTACGCCGGCGACGGCGACGACGCCGTCCGGGACGGGTTCCGGAACGCCAGCCTCGCGAACGGGGGAATCGTCTTCCTCGCGGCGCTGTTCGGCCTCGTGGCCGTCGGGAGCGCCGACATTGTGACGGACACCGCGAGCGCGGGCTACAACGCCGACGTCGCGCTGTTCGTCCTGCTGGAGGCGGCCTTCCCGGCGCCGGTCGTCCTCGGCGTGACGCTTTTGGCGCTGCTGCTCGTGGTCAGCTCCGTCGACACGCTGTTCAACGCGCTGGCCAGTCTGGTCACGGTCGACCTCGTGCGCCTCTCGGCGGTCGACGACCGGCGGCTCCGGCTCGCGTCGCGGGCGTTCACCGTCGTCGTCGCGCTGGCGGCGGTGTACGTCAGCCTCCGCGCCCGCAGCGTGCTCCGGCTGTTCTTCCTGGCGGACCTGCTCGGGGCGGCCGTCGCGTTCCCCCTCCTCTACGGGCTCTACTCGGAGTCGATAACCGGGCCCGGCGCGCTCGTGAGCGGTGTCGGCGGCCTCGCGGTCGGCCTGGCGTACTTCCCGGACTTCCGCGGCGTGCTCACCGCGGTGCCGGTCGTCGGCGACGCGCTGCCGGCCGCGGACCCCCTGTACCTGACCTCCTTCGCGGGCGCCTTCTGCGTTTCGACCGCGCTGACGCTCGTCGCCGCGCGGCTCTCGTCCGCGGCGTTCGATCTCGACGAACTGGCGGGTGCGATCGAGCAGATCGACGACGCCGCCGAGCCGGCCGACTGACGGGGGACTACCCTTCCCCCCGTGCCTTCCTCCGGGAGGCCACGACGCTTCATCCCGAGCGCCTCTCGCTCCTCCCGTCGGTCGTCTGGCGACGTGCCGAGAACCCCACTCGTGCCGACGGTCACGGCACGGCGAACGCGCTCGAGAACGCCTCCGAGATCCCGTGGCTCCACCGAACGACGTCCTCGTCGGCGCCGAATCGACCCACGCACTGTACCCCGAGCGGGAGCCCTTCCTCGGTCCGGCTCGCCGGAACCGTTATCGTCGGCAGTCCGGCGTGCGTCCACGGGAGGTTCATGATCGGATCCCCGGTGGTCTCGATACCCTCCGGGGCGGCTCCCGGCGCGGCCGGCGCGATCCACAGGTCGATCCCGTGCTCGTCCATCTGTGCGGTTAGCGCCCCGCGAAGCTCGGTCCGACTCCGCCTCCCGGCCGCGACGGTGTCCATCGTGGTCTCCATCCCCTCGGACACCAGCCGCCGCGTCTCCGCCGCGTACCGGTCGTCGTACTCGCGGAACCAGCTCTCGTGGGCGAGCGCCGCCTCGGCGGCGACGAGGCGCTCGTGTCGCTCGTTGACCGCGTCGATATCGGACAGCGCGTCCACCCGAACCACGTCGTACCCCGCCCCGACCAGCGCGTCGACGTGGCTCTCGAACGCGTCGCGGCCGGTCTCCGACGCCTGTTCGAGATACGGTCCGTCGGGAACGCCGAGCGTGGGCGCGGCCGTCGGCGTCGGCAGCGTCCGCCACGAGTCACACAGCAGCGGGGTGACGAGGCCGATCCCTTCGGTGTCCTGCGTGAAGACCCCGACGTGATCGACCGACTCGGACAGCGGAATGACGCCGTCCGTCGGAATCCGGCCGAAACTCGGCTTGAACCCGACGATCCCGCAGAACGCCGCCGGACGGATCACGGACCCGATCGTCTGTGTTCCGAACGCGACGGGACAGAGCCCGGCCGCGACCGCGGCCACCGAGCCGCTGCTCGACCCGCCTGGCGTTCGCCCCGTGTCGTGCGGGTTTCGCGTCGGTCCCGGCTCGAAGTGGGCGAACTCCGTCGTCACGGTTTTGCCGAGCACCAGCGCCCCGGCGTCGCGAACGGCGGTGACCGCGGCTGCTTCCTCGCCGGCGAGCGCTTCCGGCGGCAGATCCGACCCGGCACGGGTCGGAAGACCGGCGACGTGAAAGATGTCTTTCACGCCGACGGGGATCCCGTACAGCGGGGGCCGCTCCGCCGGATCCGGATACCGCTCGGCGAGCGCGGCCGCCTCGTCCCTGAGACGGTCCCACCGCCCGTCCTCGGGAACGAGGGACTCGATCGCGGGCTCGACGGTCGCCGCTCGCGCTTCGAGCTCGTCGACGTACGCTGCGGGGTCGATGCGACCGTCTCGGAGCCGGTCTACGGCGTCCGCCAACGGCTCGCGACGTATCATAGCCGATGGTCTCTCCCTCGTCGAATTAGGTTGTGCGTTTCTACAGTATTTTCCGCCTGCCGGTCGTCGCCCCGAACGTCTCCGAACGGTCGTTTCAACCAAAGCGTAAAGTCTGTTCGACCGATGTTTCCGGCACGCGATGGGTCGGTACGAGGCGATGGACGACGGCGTGGAAATCAACGGCCAGACCGTGCTGGCGATGATCGAGGGCGTGAGTCGGTTCTCCGAGACGTACCGGCGGCGGGTTCGGGAGGCGCTCGCGGCACACGGCGTGAGCGACCCGACGCCGGGCGAGTGGTATCCACAGCAGGCCTGGCTGGACGCGTTCGGCGCGCTCGCCGTGGACCTGGAACCGCACCTCTTGGACCGCATCGGCGAGCAGATCCCGGACACCGCCGACTGGCCGTCGGACGTCGAGACGGTCGAAGCCGGGCTCCGCTCGATCGACGAGGCCTACCATCGGAACCACCGGGGCGGAGAGATCGGGTACTACCGCGTCACGGACGTCGGCGAGCGAACCGCCCAACTGACGTGTAAGAACCCGTATCCGTGTCCGTTCGATCGGGGGATCGTGCGGGCGGTCGCGCGGCGGTTCGCCCCCGTCGAGGCGTTCGTGTTCGTCGAGGAGACGGGCGACGACTGTCGACGCGCGGGCGATGAGACCTGTACGTACACCGTCTACTGGTAGTGCGTCTGAACGTCTCCTGCTCGTCGCTGCCGAGCGCCCGATCGACCGCCGCGCAGCCGCGGATCGCGCCTCGCCGAAGTCGCTGCCGCGAACCCGATCGGCGTGTCTCAAACGCCTCTTTTAGCCTTTAGAAGGCATATATTCGATCGGTACGGAGCGTGGTGCATGTCGGAACGACGGACCTGTAGTCCCCCAACGGTCGCGGCCGGTCCCTCTGATTCGTGCGACGGTACTGCTCTCCGAGACGTGTCCGGACGCTCACGTCGGGTCTGCGGAGTCTCCGATCGAGCGTAGCGATGTGTGCTGCCCTCCACCGGCGGTCTCGCGCGCTCGCGCGTTCGACTGTCCCCGCCTCGGCGGTCTCGCTGTCGGCCGTTTCGGCGGTCTCGGCCTCAGCCTCGCCGACCTCCACGGCCGGTACCGCGGTCTCCCAATTCGATATCGCGATCCCTCCCTCCGGTCACGCGTCCCGACGCCCGACCCCACCGGCATTCGTCGTCTCGGATGACGTGTCGGGCGACCACGCGGACGCGACCCCGAGAGCGGATCGACGGGCTCGGCGTGGATCCCGACCATGACGATCGGTCCCTCGATCTATCGGGGTTCGGACCGACGAGGGCGGCGGCTCGTGGCCGTCTTCGCGGTCGTCCTGGCGGTTGTGCTCACCGGGCTCGGCGTCATCCAGCGGCTGACGGTCGGCCCGCCGGGCGCCCCGGTCGCGGACGAGCTGTTCCGCCTCCGTCTCGTCGCCGTGCCGACGCTCGCGGCCGTCGGCGCGGCGTCCGCCCTGCGTGCCAGCCACCGGGACCTGTGGCTGGTCACCGGCTGCCTGCTGCTGGTCGCCGTGGTCCCGCCCGGACTGGGAGCCGGGTCGCTGCTCGTCGCGTCGTTCGTGCTCGTCGGCGCCGTTGAGCCGGTGTTGAGCGGGTCCCGGTACGAGACCGCCTTCGCCGGCGGACTGCTCCTCGCGTTGCTCAGCGTCGGCACCGAGGCGTACGCACAGCTCGCGGGGGCGGTGAGCGTCATGGTACCGGTCGGCGGCGCGATCGTGTTCGGCGCGACCGTGGCGGCGCTGGCGGCGACGAACCCGTCAGAGCGCAGTCGGGCGGATCGGCGTCCGACTCGATCCCGTGGCGGTCCGCGATCGCGTCTCGTCTCGGGGCTGGCGACGGACCGGGGCTGGTATCCGGTCTGGGGGGCGCTGGTCGCGTGGTCGGCCGTCGTGTGCGTCCTGCACTTCGGCGGCATGCGACACGGGCTCTACGGCGCGTTCAGCTGGTGGGACCTGACGACACACACCCTCTCCGGGTTCGGCGTCGCGGCGTGGCTGTACCTGCTCCGTCCGGCCGCGTACTCCACCCGACGCCGCCTGTTCGTCTTCCTCCCGGCCGTGGTGTTCCTCGTCGGTGCCGGCTTCGAGGTCTACGAGTTCCTCTTCCGCGGGTTCTACGAGCCGTGGAGCGTCGACTACTACCTCCGCGACACGGTCGAAGACATGCTGTGTAACGTCGCCGGCGCGGCCGCGCTCGCCGGGGTCTGTCACCTGTCCGGCGACCGCTGACCGTCCGATCAGCTCGACGCCCGTTCGATCGCGGCCTCCAGGTCCGCGACGATGTCCGCCGGATCCTCGATGCCGACCGAGATCCGCACCATGTCGCCGGTGACGCCCGCCGCTTCCTGTTCCGCCTCGGTCAGCTGCTGGTGGGTCGTCGAGGCCGGGTGGATGACGAGCGTCTTCGCGTCGCCGACGTTAGCCAGCAGCGAGGCGAGTTCGGCGTGCTCGACGGTGCCTTTCGCGGCCTCGTAGCCGCCCTCTAAGCCGAAGGTGATCATCCCGCCGTAGCCGCCGTCCAGGTATTCGCTCGCCTCCGCGTGGGTCTCGTGGCTCTCCAGGCCGGGGTAGTTCACCCACGCGACCTCGTCGTGGTCGGCCAGGTACTCCGAGACGATCGCGGCGTTCTCGCAGTGTCGGTCCATCCGGAGCGGGAGCGACTCGGTCTGCTGGAGCGTGTTCCACGCGTCGAACGGCGACTGCTGGTCGCCCAGGTCGCGGAGCCCGCGGCTGATGGCCGCGAACGTGAACGCGGCGTCGCCGAAGGCGTCGACGTAGTTGATCCCGTGGTACGCGGGGTTGTCCTTCGCGATCTCGGGGAACTTCTCGGGGTACTCGCCCCACGGGAACGACCCGCCGTCGACGAGGACGCCCCCGATCGTCGTCCCGTTCCCCGTGAGCCACTTCGTCGTCGACTCCCAGACCAGGTCGGCGCCGTGCTCGAACGGCCGGCAGAGGTACGGCGTCGCGAACGTGTTGTCGACGAAAAGCGGGACGCCGTGCTCGTGAGCGATGTCGGCGATCCGCTCGATGTCGGGCGTGACGAGGGCGGGGTTGCCGATCGTCTCTAAGTGGACGTACGCGGTGTCCTCGTCGATGGCGTCGGCGTACCCCTCGTAGTCGAGCGGGTCGACGAATCGGGTCGTGATCCCGCGACGCTCGACGGAGTGGGTGAGGTAGGTGTACGTGCCCCCGTACAGCGCGGAGGAACTGACGACGTTGTCGCCCGCCGACGCGAGCATGAACGTCGCCAGGTCGAGCGCGGCCATCCCGGAGGCGGTCGCGACCGCCCCGACCCCACCTTCGAGCGAGGCGATCCGCTCTTCGAGCGCGGCGTTCGTGGGATTCATGATCCGCGAGTAGATGTTCCCCGCCTCCTCGAGGGCGAACAGCCGGGCGGCGTGCTCCGCGTCCTCGAACTCGTAGGAGGTCGTCTGGTAGATCGGCGTGGCGCGGGCGCCGGTCGCCGGGTCCGGATCGGACCCAGCGTGGACGCTTCGGGTACGGAACTCGTGGTCAGCCTCGTCGGATGGCATACACCTCGTGCCCGCGCCGGCGTGTTAAATCCACCTGTCGCGTGGCTTACCGGTCCTCGTCGGGATCGAACTCGTCTATCGCCGCGTGGACGGCTTCGACCCACTCGTCGAGCGCGTCGTGGAGCCGCGTCTTCGCCTCGGAGACGGGGACGGCGGTGTACTGGTAGACGTACCCGCCGGAGTCGAGCAGGCGGCGCCGGCGCTCGACGAGCCCCTTCTCCCGGAGCGTCGAGAGCGACCGATTCACGTTCGACCGGTCGCGGTCGAGCGTCTCGGCCAGCTCGGCGACCGTACTTCCCGGGTAGTCGAGCAGCGTGAGGTACGTCCGGCTCTCGTGGTCCCGAATCCCGAACACGCACGAGAGGACGTGCTCGAACGACGGGGAGGTGTCGCCGATCAGGTCCTCGATCTCGGGCTCGCTCATGTCTGCGGCTTCGGCCGCGGTTAGATTAAACACGGGGGTCGGTTCGGCGGCTCGTGCGTCGGGAACGACGGCACCCCCGGGTCGTCGCTCCCCGTTCGATTCAATCGTCGGCCGCGTACCCCATGCGGTCGAGACACCCGCGCATCTCCGCCTCCTCGGCGTGGCGGTGGAGATTCGTCGGCGTGTCGCAGTGGTACGTCTCGCCGTCGTACCGGAGGACGATCTCGTGGCTGCCGCCGGCGACCTCGACGTCGACGACCACCCGACGCCCCTCGTTGAGGACGGCGATGATCTCGTCGGCCGACAGCTCACCGGGCTCGATGCGGAGAACTTCGGTCATACGACCCGTTGAAGCGGACGGCTGTTAAACCCGTCAGGTCCGCGTCGAGTCCGGGCCACCCTCCTCGCGCGGCGGCTCGACGCCCTCGGCGGCGGCGACGTCTTCCGTCCGCTTCTCCGTCTCGACGTGCCAGCGGTCGATCTCGGACTCGTACTCCGCGAGGATGTCGCTCACCTCCGCTTTCAGCTCGTCGTCGTTGATGTTCACCTCGAAGACGAACCGCTCGCCGTCGTCGCCGCGGCCGACCTCCCGGACGTTCGCGCTGACGAGCTCGTTGTCGAAGTAGTACGGCGCCATCTGGGTCATCACCTTCCGATAGACGGTGTCTTCGACCTTCCGGAGCGCCTTGCGGCTCGCCGAGTCGGCCGCGCGGGCGACGTGGTCTATCGACTCGCCCCAGCGCTCGACCGCGCTCTCGGTGTCGTTCTCTTCGACCTTCTCGTAGGATTCGGTGAGCTTCTCGCCGGCCGTCTGGAGGTCGTCGCCGGGCGTCTTGCCGGCCTGCTCGCCCTCCCCTTCGTTGACCGACGCCTGTTCGGCGGTCTTCGCCGACACGTCCTCGTCGATGCGCTCGTGGGACTTCGGCCGCCAGTCGTCGAACTCGTGGAACGCGTCGCCGTCGGCCCCCGTCTCCCGGAGCGCGAGAGCGATGCGCTCGCCGTGTTCGACGATGTCGGCCCAGTCCCCGCGCATCTTGAAGCCGGAGATGCTCTCTTCCATCGCGTGCCACCCAATATGAAACGGATGCGTATAAGTTTCCCCGGCGTGGCGCGACTCCACCGGCATGACTCCGCCGGCGCGACGGACCGCGGCGCCCGCTACTTCCCGTACGCGAGCCGCCGACCGAGCTCGTCGATCCGGTCTTTGAGGTCGCCGAAGAACCCCGCCGGCGACACGCGGCGGATCGCCGATTCGTCGACCTCGATCCGTTCGTCGGCGAACGGATCACGCTCGGCCCGCTCCTCGGGAGACTGGTATTTCGCTACCGCCCCGACAACGCTCGACATCGAGCAGCGGCCGCACGCCTCGGCTTCGATCTCGCCGCCGGACGAGTCCGGCTGGGTCGTCTCCTCTGTCATGGTCACTACCTCCGAGTAGGGCGTTCTCTCCCTTAAAACTGCGCCTCGGCGACGTTCGGGCGGATCTAGGGCGATCCTCGTCCGCCGTTCCGTCCGGGCTCGCTGTCTCCGCTCTCGCCCGCCGTTCGCTCTTCGCTTCTCGGTTTTCCCGCCTCTCCCGACGCCCTTTTTATCCACTCCGTGGAATGAATTCGCATGGGATATCGCGTCGTCGACACGGATTCGGTGGAATCGGAGCCCGACCGCCCCTGCGAGTGTCGGAAGCTGTCCGACCCGGGTGGGCTCGACACCGTGGCGATCAACCGGTTCTGCGCCGAGCCGGGCGAACAGATCCCGCTCGCGTACCACTACCACGAGACGCAACAGGAGGCGTTCTACGTGCTCGACGGGACGCTCGCGGTCGAGACGCCGGAGGGGACCTACGAGGTTCCCGCCGACGACCTGTTCGTCGTCGACCCGGAGAGCCCGCAGCGCGCGTACAATCCGGTAGACGCCGACGCGCCGGTGACGGTGCTCGCGATCGGCGCGCCGCCGGCCGCGGACGACGCGGTCGCGTACGACCCCGACGATGAGTGACGCGGCCGACGGGGGGAGCGACGACCGCCGCGATCCCGAGGAGCTGCCGGCGGAGATCCGCGAGAACGTCCCCGACTACGACGACGAGTACCTCGACCGGGTCTCCGACCGGCTGATGTACAGCTACGACCTCGACCGCGACGTCGTCGTTGACGGCGAGCGGTTCGAGCTGTCCGCCGAGATGCGGGTGCGCAACCAGAAGCAGTTCCTCCACCCGGCGTTGAGCTACGCGGACCACGACATGATGGAGTACGTCTTCGCCCGCCGGGTGTCGACGCCGAGCGTCGGGGAACTGGAGCGGTTGGTCGCGTTCGCCCACGGCGTCGCCGACGAGCGGGTCGAGGCCCACGAACAGCACTACGGCACCGACGTCACCGTCGTGCTCGTCGCCGATCGGATTCCCGACGACGTCGCCGGGTTCGTCGAGGGGTTCCGGGACCGCACGCTGTTGAAGTTCGGCTACTACGGCCACTACGAGGTGAACCTCGTCGTGGTCGCGCCCGACCGCGAGGAACTCGTCGCCAGCGAGAGCGCCGACACCGCCGCCGCGTTCCGCCTGTGGGAGCGGGTCGACCCGCCGGCCGAGGGGTTCTTCTCGCGGTTCGCCAAGCGCTTCTGGCGCTGATCGGACGCGTCGTCGCTCGGCTTCGGTCGCCGAAAAAACGGACGGCAAAAGCGCGGCCGCCGACAGCGAAAACGCGGCCGCCGCGACCGCTGGTCAGTCGTCGCTCGGTTCGGCCGCCGGCTCGCTGCCGCTCCGCACGCTCGTGATGTTGCCGTAGCCGATACGCACCAGCGACAGCGCGAGGTAGATGAGCACGAACGCGAGCGCCATCTGGACGACCGCGGATATCTGTCCGCTGAGCGCGGTGACACCGCCCAGAATGAGCTTCTGATAGAGGTTGTCCCACAGCGCCACCCACGACAACCCGAGGACGGTGATCGTCACCATGATGGCCATCGGGACGCCGGTCGAGATGAGCTGTTTGGACCGGTCCCAGTTGGCGATCCAGACGGTGCCGGCGAGCAGCGCCAGCGCCGCGAGCAGCTGGTTCGCGCCGCCGAACAGCGCCCAGAGGGTCACCCACTCGCCGGAGATGACGAGCAGGTACGCGATGAGCGACTGGATGACGGGGTTCGTGTACCGCCCCTTCGCGAAGCCGCCGAGGTCGGTGGTGAGACCGGTGGTCGTTCCGCTCCCCCGGGTCCCGACGATCTCTTCCATCATGTACCGACCGAGCCGCGCCGCGGTGTCGGTCGAGGTGAGCAGGAAGCTCACGAGCACGAGCGCCATGAACGGCGCCCCGAAGCTCTGCGGGATCCCGAGGCTGGTGAGGATGATCCCGCCGCCGGTCGCGAAGTTCGGCAGCGCGCCGCCGATGCCGCCGCCCGCGGCCGCCGTGGTCGCGCCGGCGACCGCGAGCGTCGAGATCGCGACGGACGCGAGCAGCCCCTCACCGAGCATGCCGCCGTAGCCGATGAGGCGGGCGTCGCTCTCCTTGTTCAGCTGTTTCGCCGTGGTCCCCGACGACACCAGCGAGTGGAAGCCGCTGATGGTCCCGCAGGCGATCGTCACGAACAGGAGGGGGAACAACGGCGTGATGCCCCGCGTCTCGACGGCCAGGTCGCTCCCGAAGAAGCCCATGTAGGCGCCGATGGAGGCGTCGATGGTCAGCGGCTGGGCGGACGTGCCGAAGATCGTGCCGACGATGATCGCCAGCAGTGCCCCGCCGACGCCCGAGTACAGCAGGAACGACGACAGGTAGTCGCGCGGCTGGAGCAGCACCCACACCGGGAGCGCGCTCGCGAGCGTCGCGTAAATGAGGATGACCGGCACCCACGCCGCGACGTTCGGCTGCAGGATGGCGTCCGCGCTCATCACCGCGCCGGGCAGCCAGGCGCCGTTCCCGAGGAACCCTAAGAGCACGATGGTCCCTTCCGGATACGCGCCCGCCTCGACTGCCGGGAACAGCGCGAGCGGGTACTGGATGCCGAGCCAGACGCCCGCGAACACGCCCGCGACGAACAGGACGGTCCCGGGGAGGAACGGCCCGTCGAGCTGGTACAGATACACGCCGAACCCGAACGCGAGCGCGATGTACACCAGGCTCGCGGTCGCCGCGGACGGGAACGCGTTCAACACGATCCCCACGACGAGCGCGAACACCGCCACCACGAGGATGATGGTGAGGAACGCGAACCACAGCAGCATGTTCTTGCCCTGCTCGCCGACGTACTCACCGATGATGTAGCCGATCGACTTCCCCTCGTGTCGCATCGAGCCCGACAGCGAGATGAAGTCGTGGACCGCCCCCATCAGCGGGTTGCCGATGGCGACCCACAACAGCGCCGGGACCCATCCCCAGATGGCTCCGGCGGTGATCGGGCCGACGATCGGCGCCCCGCCCGCGATGCTCGAGAAGTGATGCCCCAGTAGCACCGGCTTCTTCGCCGGTACGTACTCCTGTCCGTCCTCGTACTTGTGTGCCGGCGTCTCCCGGTCGTCGTCGAGTTCGACGAACCGCGAGAGGTACCGCGAGTACCCCACGTATCCCACGGTGAACGTACTGAGCACGGCGACTACGATCCAGATTACACTTGTCATAGTTCCCTGCCTCGTGGTATCGATTCACGATCGAATACTTAAGTATTGTCGTCAATCATGATGATCCCCCCGAAATGTCCCTCCCGTGGGCGGTTCGCTGCGCCGTTCGACCGCTTATTACATCTACGATATCTGAAATTAATTGCTGTCCCCTGTCGGTCCCGTTCGCGCGCGCTCCTCGCCACCCGTCTCGACGTCCAGCTCGGCGGCCACGTTCGCCAGCAGATCGCCGCGGACTTCGCGGGTCCGCGATTCGATCTCGGCGACCAGCGGCGGCTCGAACTCCTCGCGGACCTGGTCGAGCCGGTCCCGTTCGGTGGCGACCTTCTCGCGGAGGTAGCGGGCGCCTCGCCCCTCCTCGTCGTCGTCCGGCTCCGGGGTGAGCTTGTTCGCGACGAGCCCGCGCACGCGGAGGTCGCGCTCGGTGAACGCCTCGATCGCCCGCCCGGTTTCGTTGACCGACAGCTGGTCGGGGTTCAACACGAGGAAGAACGCCGCGTCGGTCCGCATGGCGTCGCCGGCGAACTCGAAGAACTCCTTGCGGCGCTGGAGCCGCTCTAAGACCGGATCGCCCTCCATCAGCCGCCGGGGCTCCATGTCGCCGATCGCGGCCTTCTCGAAGAGGTCGATCGACTGCTTCCGCTTGTACAGCAGCCGGTCGATCCAGTCGCCGAGGAACTCGGGGAGTCCGAGGAGCCGCAGCGTCGAGCCCGTCGGGGCGGTGTCGAAGACGACCCGGTCGTACGGCTCGGCCTCGTCGCGCATCACGCCCACGAACGCGTCGAAGAGGGCGGCCTCGTACGCGCCGGGCGTCCCGTGGGACATCTCGAGCTGGCGGTTGATCTCCGAGACCATCGCGGCCGACACCTGTTCGGAGAGCCCCTCACGGATCTCCTCGAGGTGTCGCTGCATCTCGTCTTCCGGGTCGATCTCCATCGCGTCGAGCCCCTCGACGCCGTCGACCGACGCCGGGGCGTCCCCGAACTGCTGGTCGAACACGTCCGACACCGAGTGGGCGGGGTCCGTCGAGACCACGAGCGTCCGCACCCCGGCGGTCGCACAGCGGTACGCGTACGCACACGAGACCGTCGTCTTGCCCACGCCGCCCTTGCCGCCGAAGAAGACGAACTCCTCCATCACGCGTTCACCGTGGTCGCGCACATCAGTAGTGGTGTCGCGCACATCAGAAGTGGTACTGCTGGCCTTTTCGCTCGATCAGCGTCTCGCGGTCCCACAGCCGCCGCTCCCACGCCTCGAACTCGTCTTCGAGGTACGGGAGCAGCTCCGCGGTGTAGTACGACACCGGCGAGGGGATCCCGAACGCGTCCGGGAAACACGCCAGCATGAACTCGTCTTCCACGTCCTCCGCCTCCTTCTCGATCTTCTCGTAGGCCGGGTGGGTGATCATCCCGTGGTACAGCCCGCGGAGCCACTCGTCGAGCGCGGCCCGGAAGGCGGCGATCCGGTCTGCGACTGTCATTATCCATCGTGATGTCCGGGGCGCGGTAAAAGCTGTCGCGGGCGCCCTCGTGAGCCCCACCGTCGCCGAAGGTCGTCGCCCCGCTGTCGCCGCCGTTACGCCGAGTTGCCGTCGGCGGCCAGTTCGCCCTGCGTCTCGGTCGACTCCTCGTCCTCGGCGAGTTCGGGTCGTTCGTCGTCCTCGCGGCTCGGCCTGTGGGTGTCGTTCCCCATCGCTCCCCAGACGAGGTACAGCATGGCGACGACCATCAGGACGGTCGCGACGACCGCGGCGATTCCCACCGCGGAGACGTAATCGAACATGGTCCGCGGTCCGCGTGCCGAACGTATCAACGTATCGGCTTTCGACGACCGCGACCCGCGGCGTCTTCGGGTTCGGTGTCGTCGCCGCGGAGTTGAAGGTCCCCGCGACCGACCGGATCGCATGGACGACCGGATTCCGGTGACCGTGCTCTCGGGGAGCCTCGGTGCGGGCAAGACGACGCTTCTGAACCACCTCCTGCGGAACGCCGGCGACCGCGACATCGCGGTGCTCGTCAACGACATGGGCGACGTGAACGTCGATGCCGAGCTGATCGCCGAGGAGTCGGCGGTCGGCGTCGAGGGGGTCACGGAGCTGTCGAACGGCTGTATCTGCTGTGAACTGCAGGACGACCTCGAGACCGCGGTCGTGCGGCTCGCCAACGAGCGCTCCTTCGACGCGCTGGTGGTCGAGTCCTCGGGCATCTCCGAGCCGGCGCCCGTCGCGCGGCTGTTCACCACGGAGTCGCGCGCGGCCGCCCGCTACCGCGTCGACGCGCTCGTCACCGTGATCGACACGCGCCAGTTCCTCGACGCCTTCTCGGGGTCGGATGCCCCCGAGCGGCGGGTCGACCCCGACGCCGGCGCCGACGCCGACCGTCCCCTCTCCGATCTCCTCGTCGAGCAGGTGGAGGTGTCGAACCTGGTCGTCTGCAACAAGGCCGACCTCTGTACCGACGCCGAGATCGACGAAGCGCGCGACCTCGTGGGCGCGCTCCAGCCCGACGCCGAGACGGTCGTGACCGAGTTCTCCGCGGTCGACCCCGACCGGATCCTCGACGTC
>NZ_WPCE01000362.1 GCF_009742825.1 Halorubrum sp. CBA1125 | reverse complement strand
GTCGAGCCGAGCGCGGCCGCCGACGTGCTCGATCGCATGCTCGACAAGGCGGGACGCAACTTCCGGCCGACGGTCCACCGGACGACGGCGGAGGCGTTCCTGGGGACCGAGGGCGGGGCCGACGACGCGGACGACGCCGTCGAGGGGTTCGATCTGGTGCTGTTCGGCAACGTCCTCTCGGAGCTTGCGACCCGGTCGCCGTCGTCGAGGCCGCGCTGGACGTCCTCGCGGCGACGGGAGCGTCGTCGCGTTCGCGCCCGCGGACCGAAACACCGCGACGGGGCTCCGCGAGGTGGAGCGCGCGGTGGCGACCCCCGAGACCGGCGTGTCGGTGTACGCGCCGACGCTGCGGCTCTGGTCGGACGCGACCCCGTCCGACCGGGGCTGGTCGTTCGACGTCGCCGGCGACCTGGCGGTGCCGCCGTTCCAGCGTCGGCTCGACGAGGCGGCCGAGCGGGCCGCGACCGACGAGCCCGGCGAGTTCGTCAACGTCGACGTCCAGTTCGCGTACGCGATCCTCCGGACGGACGGGAAGCGCCGCGTCGACGTCCGGGCGAGCCCGGACCGCTGTGCTCGCATGGCGGACTCGGAAGCGCACGTCACCGACCGGGTGAACCTGCTCGCAGTGAAGCTGAGCCACGACCTGAGCGACGGCGAGAACGCCCTCTACCGCGTCGGCGACGGGTCACAGACCGTCGACCACTACCTCGTCTGCACGCGGGAGACGGCGCTCAACCGCGATCTCCGCGAGGCGGAGTACGGCGCCGTCGTCTTCGTCGAGAACGGGCTCGTCCTCTGGAACGACGACGAGGGCGCGTACAACGTCGTCGTCGACGACGAGACGGTCGTCGACCTCGTCGCGCCCTGAGCCGTCGCGGCGACCGGCGTCCGACGCGGCGACCGAATTCCGACGCGACGAGTCCGCGAGGGCGGTCAGAGTCCGCCGGTTTCGGCCGAATCGCCCACTTCGTCCCGGACGACGACGTAGAGGACCCAGACGAGGAAGCCGCCGAGGAACGCGCCGACCGTCCACGCGAGCGCGTGGTCGCTGTCGCGTCGCTTCGCGTCCCGATAGATGAGCGCGGACACGACCACCGCCGCGAGGAACATCATCGCGGTGAACAGAAGCACGATGAGCAACTCCGGACCGACGGGAACGCCCGCTTGGAGGAGAGGGGGCATGACGCGTTGCACTCCTCGAACGAGATTGAAAAGCGTTTCTTCGCGATCGGTTGAGGGGGCGGGGGCGGCGGTCGGCCGAGCGTAGCCCTCACACCTCCCCACCCTCGGCGGGTGGGGCCGGCGGCGGAAACCGC
>NZ_WPCE01000094.1 GCF_009742825.1 Halorubrum sp. CBA1125 | reverse complement strand
GCAGGGCGCGGAGCCCGGCGGCGTCGACGCCGTCGTCGTTCGTCAACAGGATCCGCTCGACGGCCATACCCGACCCGTCGGGCGGTCCGGGCAAAAGTCCACCGCCCCGCCCGCCGTCGATTGTTCCTTCCAAGGTGTGCCCGCCTCTCCCTCCGCCGCCGAAGCGACGTTCGACGATTGCCGACGGTCGTCCGCCCCGAACGGAAAGGCACAGGTACCGCGGGGACGACGACCCGGTATGGGATTCGGCGACACGGCGAAGAAGATCCAGACGCTGGCCGACAAGGCGGAGCGCACCTACCAGAAGATCAACGAGCTCCGCGAGGAGGTCGAAGAGACCCAGTCGACGGTCGTCGACACCGCCGACCGGGTGCAGGCGCTCGAAATCGAGATGGCCGAACAGCGGGCGGTCCTCGACGCCGTCGCCCGCGAAGTCGGCGTCGACTTAGAGAGCGTGAGCACGGAGGCGCACATCACGGAGGCCGAGACGGCAGCCGCCGAGGGGGAAGACGAACCGAGCGACGACGCGGCGTCCGCCGACGGGAATGACACCTCCGAGTCGTCGACGGACGACAAAACTCCCGAGTGAGACCGCCAGCGGGCCATCCAGTACACCGAGACTCGCCCGCTCAGTCGTCGCTCGCCGCCGGCTCCTCCGCACGGGAGACGACCTCGGCGGGAACGCCCGCGACCGTGGCGTGGGGCGGGACGTCGTCTGCGACCAGCGAGTTCGCCGCGACGCGAGCGCCTTCGCCGACGGTGACGCCCGGAAGGACGACCGCGCCGGCGCCGATCATCGCGTCCGCCTCGACGACGACGTCGCCGAGGCGGTACTCGTCGCGGAGGAACTCGTGACACAGCAGGGTGGCGTCGTAGCCGACGATGGCGTCGTCGCCGACGGCGATCCGCTCGGGCCAGAACACGTCCGGCGTCGACTCCAGCCCCCACGCCACGCCGGTTCCCACCGTCACGCCGATCCACCGCAGCAGCCGATTCTTGAGCCGGAGGCTCGGACAGATCCGGGCGAGGACGATCACGACGTAGTTCCGGGCGACGACGAGCGGCGACTTCGCGTCCGGCCACGACCACAGCGAATTGCGCGCCCCCGGCGTCGGGCGGCGGTCGAGCCGATCGGTTCGCGACGGGTCCGCGTCGTCGAGAGTCACGACCGCCCGTTCGCACGGCTCGGTTAAAAGGGTCGCTCCCGAGCGTTCAAGTCCGATACCGCGGCCACCCTCCCTACGACCAGAGAGACGCCCACGGTCGGCCGAGGCGGATGCGCGGTCCACCGCCGTGGGAGCGCGTCGTCGGGGACGGCGGCGACGGGGACCGCCTGCTCGCCCCCTCACCACGCAAAGCGACGCGTTCTGCTTCACGGCTTCGCGAGTGCGGTCACCGCACCGACGCCACGGTCGAGGGCGACGCTACCCGTACCGCGCGCCTACTCGCGCAGCTCGTCCATGTGTGCGATCCGGCGCTCCACCAGCGACGCCGTCCCGATGTCGTGGCGGATACGGACGCGGTCGCCGGCGGCCGACAGCGCGGCCTCGGCCTCGGCCTCCGCGGCCGCGATCGAATCGCCGCGGCCGACGACCGCGAACGACCGAGAGGTGGTGGTGTAGAGTCCGTCGTCACGCTCGTCGACGCTGGCGTAAAACAGCAGCGCGTCGCCAGCGCTCTCCTCGTCGACGGCGATCAGTGCGCCCGCGTCCGGGTCGGTCGGGTACCCGTCGGGAACCGCGTACTTGCAGACGGTGGCCTCGCCGGAGAACGACAGCTCCGGCAGCGGGTCGTCGTCGCGGGCGGCGGTGAGCACGTCGAGGAACGGCGTCTCTAGCACCGGCAGCGTGTTCATCGCCTCCGGGTCACCGAAGCGCGCGTTGAACTCGACGACCTTCGGCCCGTCGGCGGTGAGCATGAACTGTCCGTAGAGGACGCCCTTGTACGCCGGGAGCGCGCCGACGACGGCGTCGAGCACGTCGATCGCGGCCTCGTAGTCGCCTTCGGCCATGAACGGGAGCGACCGGCCGGTGTCCGAGTACGAGCCCATCCCACCGGTGTTCGGTCCCTCGTCGCCCTCGTAGGCACGCTTGTGGTCCTGTACCGCCGGCGTCGTCCGGAGGTCGCCGTTCGCGACGAACGCCTGGATCGTGAACTCCTCGCCGACCAGCCGCTCCTCCAAGACGATCCGGTCGTAATCGGACTCGCGGAGGTACGCCTTCGCCTCTTCGTCGGTCACCTGGTCGCCGATCACCTTCACGCCCTTGCCGCCGGTGAGCCCCGCCGGCTTGACCGCGAGGTCCCCGTCGTACTCGTCGATGTACGCGCAGGCGGCCTCGACGTCGTCGAACACCTCGAAGTCGGGACAGCCGGGAATGGACTCCTCGTCCATGAATTGGCGCTGATACGCCTTGTCCGTCTCCAGACGGGCCTCCTCGGCCTGGGGACCGAACGCGTACACGCCGACGTCGTCGAGGGCGTCCGCGACGCCCGCTTCCAGTGCCGACTCCGGACCGATGACCGCGAGGTCCGCACCGACCGCGGTGGCGTAGTCGGCCACGGCCTCGGCGTCCGTCTCCTCGATCGCCTCGAACCCGTCCGCGAGGCGCCGGATCCCCGGGTTCCGGTTGCTCGCACAGGCGTACAACGCGCAGTCGTCGGCGACCGCTCGGGCGATCGCGTGCTCGCGTCCACCGCCGCCGACGAGAAGTACGGTCTCCGTCATATCCGACGGGAGACCGCACGGTAGTGTAAGCGTTACCCTCTCTCGTCGCTCGTCTGTACACGTTCGTGGACAGGACATCGGCGACGGACCGTCGCCCGCAGACCGCGTGTGACGGGTTTTTGCCTCGCGGGGACGAACCGGACGTATGTCACAGCCGACCGACCGAAACCGCCTCGACGAGGAGGCGAGTCCCTACCTCCGGCAGCACGCGGACAACCCGGTCAACTGGCAGCCGTGGGACGACGAGGCGTTCGAGCGCGCTCGGGAACACGACGCGCCCGTGTTCGTCTCGATCGGCTACTCCTCGTGTCACTGGTGTCATGTGATGGCCGAGGAGAGCTTCGAAGACGAGTCGATCGCGGCGGTGCTCAACGAGTCGTTCGTTCCGATCAAGGTCGACCGCGAGGAACGCCCCGACGTCGACAGCACGTTCATGACCGTCTCACAGCTCGTCACTGGCGGAGGCGGCTGGCCGCTGTCGGCGTGGTGTACGCCCGATGGGAAGCCGTTCTACGTCGGTACCTACTTCCCCCCCGAGCCGAGCCCGAACCAGCCCGGATTCCGCGACCTCTGTGAGCGGATCGCCGAGTCGTGGGCGGACCCCGAACAGCGCGAGGAGATGGAGCGACGCGCGGAGCAGTGGACGACGAGCGCCCGGGACGAACTGGAGTCGATCCCGGACGCCCCCGCCGAAGCCCCAGGGTCGGACCTCCTTGAGGTTGCGGCCGCGGCGGCGGTTCGCGGCTACGACACCGAGTACGGCGGGTTCGGGAGCGGCGGGGCGAAGTTCCCGATGCCGGGCCGGATCGACCTCCTCTTGCGTGCGTACGCCGCGGGCGGCCGGGACGCCGTCCTCGCGGCCGCGACGGGGACGCTGGACGCGATGGCCGCCGGCGGGATGTACGACCGGATCGGCGGCGGGTTCCACCGGTACGCGGTCGACCGGAAGTGGACGATTCCGCACTTCGAGAAGATGCTGTACGACAACGCGGAACTCCCGATGGTCTACCTCGACGGCTATCGGCTCACCGGCGACCCGTCGTACGCCCGGATCGCGAGCGAGTCGCTGGGTTTTCTCGACCGCGAACTCCGTCATCCCGAGGGCGGCTTCTTCAGCACGCTCGACGCGCGGAGCCGACCACCGGCCGAACGGTCCGGCGCCGAGTCCGACGACGACGCGGACGTGGAAGGCGCCTTCTACGTCTGGACGCCCGCCGAGGTTGACGCGGTCCTGAACGAGCCCGCGGCGTCGATCGCGAAACAGCGGTACGGGATCCGTTCTGGCGGGAACTTCGAGCGCGGCACGACCGTTCCGACGATCGCGGCGTCGATCGAGGAGCTCGCCGAGGATCACAAGCTCTCGGCCGAGGAGGTCCGCGAAATCCTGACCGAGGCGCGTGTCACCCTCTTCGAGGCGCGGGAGTCGCGCCCGCGTCCGGCCCGCGACGAGAAGGTGCTCGCGTCGTGGAACGGTCGAGCGATCTCCGCGTTCGCGGCCGCGGGGTGGACCCTCGGCGAGCCGTACGCCGTGATCGCGAGCGACGCGCTCGCGTTCGTCCGAGAGCGGTTGTACGACGCCGACTCGGGAGTCCTCGCCCGTCGGTGGCTCGACGGCGACGTCCGCGGGCCGGGGTACCTCGACGACTACGCGTTCCTCGCGCGCGGCGCGCTCGACGTCTACGCCGTTACCGGCGACCCGGATCCCCTCGGCTTCGCGCTGGAGCTGGCGACGGGCGTCGTCGAGGAGTTCGCCGACGACGGAACGATCTACTTCACCCGGAATCCGGACGAGCCATCCTCCGAGTCCGGCGGCACCGCGGGCGACGACGCGCTCTTCGCGCGTCCACAGGAGTTCACCGACCGATCGACGCCGTCGAGTCTCGGCGTCGCAACGGAGACGCTGGCACTGCTCGACGGGTTCCGGACCGACCGCCGGTTCGCCGAGGTCGCGGAGACGGTCGTGCGGACGCACGGGGACCGGATCCGCGGCAGCCCGCTGGAACACGTCTCGCTCGTGCGGGCTGCTGACCGCGTCGAAACCGGTGGGGTCGAGGTGACCGTCGCCGCCGAGGCGGTCCCGGATACATGGAGAGAGACGCTCGGGGAGCGGTACCTGTCGGGAGCGCTTGTCGCGCCCCGTCCGCCGACGGCGGCCGGGCTCGGAGAGTGGCTCGACCGGCTCGGGCTGGACGAGGCGCCGCCGATCTGGGCTGGCCGCGACGCCGACGCCGGCGAGCCGACCGTATACGTCTGTGAGGGTCGCGTGTGCTCGCCGCCCGAAACCGACCTCGACGCGGCGCTGGAGTGGCTGGCGTCGCGGCGGGAGCAGAAGTGAGACAGATGTCCCGAGACGGAACGCTTTACGGCACCCGGAGAGCAGGGTCGCTCATGGAGCGGTACGACCTCCTCTATCGGCTGTACGACGAGTTCGACGTCGAGACGCTCCGCGAGCATCAGTCGTTCGTGGACCTGTTCCCGCCGGTCGACTCGCGGGTGGCGCTGGAGCACTGGGAGGACGCGAGCGACGAGCTCGAACGCCTGAAACGGGAGATACGCGAGGAGCTCCCGGCCGGAGAGACGCTGGCAGAGGTCGCGGCCCGCGCCGACCGCGAAACGGCCTTCACCGCCCTCGATCTCTTCTCGCGGTACGACCGCGCGGTCAACGCGCTCGTGCTGGACGTCGACGAGACCCTCCGCTCGGCGGGCGGGACGGACAACGAGATCCCTCGCGAGACGCTTCACATGCTGACGGAGATCCACGAGTCCGGCGTCCCGATCGTCATCTGCACGGGACAGACGCTGGAGAACGTGAAGGGCTTCACGATTCAGGGGCTCGGCAACGAACTCGTCCACTCGGGCACCGTCTCGATCGTCTACGAGACGGGCAACGGGGTGTTCACGCCCGGCCACGGATCGCGGACGAAGCAGTTGTTGTACCAGCGGCTCGACGACTCGATCCGGAACGTCTTCGACGCGGTTCGGTCGAGCGTGCTCTCGGCGGCGCCGGAGAACGTCAGACGCGGCTGTCACCTCCAGGGCAACGAGTTCAACGTCACGCTGAAGCCGAACTTCGAGACCGGGAGCGCGGACGCGGAGACGGTGATCGACGACGGCCTCGTCCATCTGATCGACCTGCTCGGCGCGTCGGTAGTCGAGGAAGTCGCCGCCGACCTCGCCGGCGACGCTCGCGGGCCCGCAGACTTCGACGACGACTCGCCAGCCGACGCCCTCGCCGATCGCGGCGCCGCGTGGGCCCGCGTCCACTACGCGGCCGCCGATCCGGAGATCCGGGAGGTGCTCGAAGCGACGGGGATAGAACCGGCGAACGCGGGCGGAGAAACCGCCGACGTCCCCGAGCCGGTTGCCGCGCTGTTCGATCGGATCGACGTCGGGTACTACCGGGGAGACGCCGCGGAGATCGGCTCGCTGGAGTTGGACAAGGTCGCCGGCGTCGAGGCCGCGATCGACGTGCTCGACGTGCGCGACCCGTTCCTTTTGGTGATGGGCGACAGCAAGTCGGACCTCCGCGTGATGGAGTGGGTCGCCGACAACGACGCGGGGATCGCGGCGGCGCCGGAGCACGCCTCCGAGGACGTGCTCTCGCACGTCCGCGACCGGGACGAGCTGGTGTTCGGTCAGGGGCAGTCCGCGACGATGCTGCGGACGGTGTACGCCCTCAACCTGCTCGCGCAGATGGACTGAATCGACGACCGAGATCGCTGATCGGCGGCTCGATCTCGGGAAGCCCCGAGACGCCGGCCGCGAGACGGCACCGACGACGAGGACGCCTCGTCGCAGTTATGTGCGTCCGTCCCGACGATCCGGCTATGCACGACTTCGTCGTCGTCGGGGCCGGACCGCCGGGATCGCGGTTCGCCCGCCGCGCCGCCGAGGCGGGCCGCGACGTGGTCGTCCTCGAGAAGGGGACGGTCGGCGAGCCGCTGGCCTGCTCCGGCCACGTCTCCGAGGACATCTGGGAGTTCGTCCCGGACGACGCCCGCGATCGCCTCCTCCAGAACCGGGTGTACGGCGCACGCTTCCACGTCGGCGGCCCGGACTCGGCGGCGTACCCCTTCTACAAGCGAGAACCGGTGTCGAACGTGATAGACCGGGTCGGTCTGGATCGCACCCTCGCCGACGCCGCCCGCGACGCCGGCGCCGACGTCCGGGAGGCCCACACCGTCGTCTCGGTCGACGAGCGCGCGGACCGCGTCGTCGTCGAGGCGAGCGTCGCCGACGGCGACACGGAGCGCTTCGAGGCGCGAATGGTCGCCGGCTGTGACGGGCCGACCTCGCGGGTCCGCCGGTCGCTCGGTCTCCCGGAGCCGGACGAGCTGCTGCACGGCGTGCTCGCGTTCGACGACGCTCCCGACGACGGCGACCTCGTCGACGTCCACCTCACGGCGCCGACGTTCTTCGCGTGGCGGATCCCCCGCGGCGAGGCCGGCGTTGAGTACGGTCTCGCCGCGCCCCCCGGCGAGGACGTCTCCGAGCGCTTCGACCGACTCACCGACGCGTACGGCGTGACGACGGACCGGTTCTGCTCTGGCGCGATCCCGATCGGCCCGCCGGACCGGGTGACCACGGATCGGGTGTTCCTGATCGGCGACGCGGCCGCGCAGACGAAGCCGTTCACCGGCGGTGGGATCTGTTACGGGATGACCGCGGCGGACGTCGCGGCGGCGCAGATCGACCCGGCCGACCCGGACACGCTCGCCAACTACGAGGCCGAGTGGCGTGACGCGATCGGTCGAGAGATCCGACTCGGGAGCGCCATCCGCGCCTGCTACTCGCTCCCCGAGCCGGTCCAGCGGCTCGGCCTGCGGGCGCTGTCCGGCGAGATAGGCGTTCACATGGACCGCCCGACCTCCTTTTTCTCGCCGGCGCACCTCCGGAAGCTGTTCTCACGGGGCGATCCGCCGGAGGACCGAGTGTGACGGTGAGAGACACGGAGAACCGAGCCGGACGGTGAGAGACACGGAGAACCGAGCGCGGCGGGAGAGATACGAACGACGTGCTCGCCTACTTCTCGATGACCTCTGCGAACGAGACGTTCTCGCGAACGCTCGTGATCTCGACGGTGGGCTCGTCGCCCGGTTCGGCGTCGGGAACGATGACGACGTAGCCCCGCTCGATCTTCGCGATCCCGTCGCCCTTGTCGCCGAGCGTCTCGATCGTCACCTCGCGGACGTCGCTCTCGGAGACGGGGGGGTTCGGACGGCGCGGTGCCGGTCGACGACCGCGACGTCGATGCCGGCCTGTCGGCGCCGTTTCCTGAGACAGACCGGTCCGCGGACGCGTCTGAGGCGACCGCCGTGGCCGTCTCGTTCGTCTCTCGATCGATCAGTGCGACGCGGTACGTCTCGCCGTCCTCGACCGCACCGTGTGCGATCTCCGAGGCGGGAACCGCGACGACGTGCTCGCCGTCGCGTTCCTCGACTTCACCAGTAAACAGACACGCGAGCGAATCGGTGATCTCGACCATGCGACCCGTTGCGAGCGCATGGTTGAAAAACACCCCCGTTGTCGGATCGACGCCGCTGTCCGTTCAGCGACACTTCAACACCGCTGTCCGTTCAAGGACGCTTCGACGCCGCCGTCCGCTCAGGGACGCTTGAGGGCGCCCTCGGCGTCGAAGAGGCTGTGGCTGTCCTTGGGCTCCCCGGGGTGTTCGCGGGCCGCGTCGGGGTCGAACTCGATCCCGAGGCCGGGTTTGTCTGGAACCTCGATGGCGCCGTCTTCGACCTCGAAGTCGAAGTCGAGGATCTCGTCGCCCCACGGGACGTCGCGGCTCATGTGCTCTAAGACCTCGAGGTTCTCGATGCCCGCACAGAGGTGTAGCCCCGCCGCGGTGCTCACTCCCGCGTTGGGGTTGTGCGGCGCGAACGTCATGTAGCGGTTCTTCGCCATCGCGGCCGCGTGCTGGAGCTCCCGGAGGCTGCCGTAGTTCGTCAGGTCCGGCTGGATGATGTCGCAGGCCTGCTTGCGGATCAGGTCGTCCATCGTCTCGTTGTTGTAGATCCGCTCACCGGTCGCGACGGGCATGTTCACGTGCTGGGTGACGTCGGCCATCACCTCGCGGTCTTCCAGTTCGACCGGCTCCTCGAGGAACATGATGTCGTACTCCTCTAGCGCGTTCGCGACCTCGATCGCGCCGCGACGGGTGAACCGGCCGTGACAGTCCAGTCCGATGCCGACGTCCCAGCCGACGGCGTCGCGAACGGCCTCCAACAGCTCCGCGACCTCATCGATCTGGTCGTCCGTGAGGGAGTACTCGTAGTGTGCGAACGGGTCGCACTTCAGCGCGGGGTACTCCTGTTCGTCGATCGCCTTCTTCGCGTGGTGTGCGTAGTTTTCCGGCGTCCGCTCGCCGATGTGCCAGCCGTTCGCGTACACCGGGATCTCGTCGTGGACCTTCCCGCCGAGCAGCTTCCAGACGGGCTCGTCGTGGTACTTGCCGGCGATGTCCCACAGCGCGATGTCGAACGCGGACGCCACGGCGTTGATCAGCTTGCCGGCCCGCCACGCGAACGGGTACCGCGTCAGCCGCCGGTTGATCTTCTTCCGGTTCAGCGGGTCCTCGCCGATGAGGTAGTGTTTGTGCGCCTCGGCCGTCTCCTTGAGCGCGCCGGTGAGCCCCTCGCCGGAGAGCGCCTCGCCGACGCCGGTGATCCCCTCGTCGGTCCGCACCTGTACGAAAAACCAGTTTCGCCAGTCGGCGTCGACGACGAACGTCTCGACCTCGGTTATCTCCATGCGTGGCTGTTCAGTCGGGTCGTAATACCTTTTTCGTCTCATCCTCAGGACCGCCGATTCGGCACGCTCTCGCGACCAACGGAGTCACCACCCCCTCGCGACCGGCGGAGCCGCCACGCACATGTGGTTCCGTGTTGAAACCCGACCCATGGCTCCAAACTACGAGTCGCTTCACGACCCGAACGCGGAGTACACGATGCGTGAACTCTCCGCGGAGACCATGGGCGTGACGGCGTCCCGCGGCGGCGGCCGCGACGTGGAGATCACCGACGTACAGACGACGATGATCGACGGGAACTTCCCGTGGACGCTCGTTCGCGTGTACACCGACGCCGGGATCGTCGGCACCGGCGAAGCCTACTGGGGGGCCGGCGTGCCGGAGCTGATCGAGCGCATGAAGCCGTTTGTCGTCGGCGAGAACCCGCTTGACATCGACCGGCTCTACGAGCACCTGATCCAGAAGATGTCCGGCGAGGGGTCCGTCGAGGGCGTCACCGTCACGGCGATCGCCGGCATCGAGATCGCGTTACACGACCTCGCGGGCAAGATCCTCGACGTGCCGGCGTACCAGCTGCTCGGCGGGAAGTACCGCGACCGGATGCGCGTCTACTGCGACTGTCACACAGAGGCGGAGGCCGACCCCGAGGCCTGCGCCGACGAGGCCGAGCGCGTCGTCGAGGAGCTCGGATACGACGCGATGAAGTTCGATCTTGACGTGCCCTCTGGATTCGAGAAGGACCGCGCGAACCGCCACCTCCGCCCCGGCGAGATCCGTCACAAGGCGGAGATCGTCGAGCGGGTCACGGAGCGCGTGAAGGACCGCGCGGACGTGGCGTTCGACTGTCACTGGACGTTCTCGGGCGGCTCCGCCAAGCGCCTCGCGGCGGCCATCGAGGAGTACGACGTCTGGTGGCTCGAAGACCCCGTCCCGCCGGAGAACCTCGAGGTCCAAGAGGAGGTCACGAAGTCCACCACGACGCCGATCACGGTCGGCGAGAACCGCTACCGGGTCACCGAGGAGCGACGGCTCCTCGAGAACCAGGCCGTCGACATCATCGCCCCCGACCTGCCGAAGGTCGGCGGCATGCGCGAGACGCGGAAGGTCGCCGACGTCGCGAATCAGTACTACGTCCCCGTCGCGATGCACAACGTCTCCTCGCCTATCGCGACGATGGCGTCCGCTCACGTCGGCGCCGCCGTCTCCAACTCGCTGGCCGTCGAGTACCACTCCTACGAGCTCGGCTGGTGGGCCGACCTCGTCGAAGAGGACGTCATCGAGGACGGCTACATCGAGATCCCGGAAAAGCCCGGTCTCGGCCTGACGCTCGATCTCGACACCATCGAGGAGCACATGGTCGACGGCGAGACCCTCTTCGACCCGGCCTGAACCGAGGACGACCGGACCGAGCCGAGGTCGGTCTCCCCGTAGACGACGAGACGACGGCGGACGGCCTCACGGCGAGCCGGACTCAGGGGTACTCGACGAGGTCGTCGTCGACGGCTCGCAGGCTCTCGGCCAGCCGCGATCCGTCCGGGACGGCCGACCGGAACGAGGCCGAGCCGAAGGGTGCGTCCCCGTTGACGGAGACGAACCCGAGGGCGGACGGCTCGTCGTCCAGCCCGGTGAG
>NZ_WPCE01000241.1 GCF_009742825.1 Halorubrum sp. CBA1125 | reverse complement strand
GGGGGCCGGGGGCGCCGACGGGGCCGGGGACGCCGACCAAGCTAGAGACGTCGACGCCGGCCCTCACGAGATCACCGTCGCGCTGTGTCGGTGGTGTCACGCGAAGGTCCACGGGTCGATCGCGCGGATCGACGACGACGCGAACCCCGACCCGGAGGCGATCGCGGAGCGCGAGCGGCGTCGGAGCGAAGAACGGGCCGAGACGGCCTTCGAGACGGCGCGAGAGCGCTACGACCGCGACGGGGCGGAGTAGCGGTCGAACAGAGCCGCTCCGAAACCGATCGGCTACGGCGTCGGTTCCGCTGGGAATCTGCGGTGTGCGTGGCTCACTCGTCCTCGGGCTTCGGGCGCACCAGGTCGGCGAGCGCGACGAGACCGCCGAGGAACCAGCCGAGCGGCACCGAGATGCCGACCCACATCAGCACGTACCCGAGCCCCGGGAGTCCCCACTGCTGGCCGAAGGTCTCCAGGTCGAACGCGCCGCGGAGCGTCTCGTTGATCCCGCCGACCGCGAGGAACGTGTCGAGGATCCAGCGCGCGAGCTCGTAGCTCGGCGAGAGGATGAGATCCGCGAGCATCGGGGTGAACAGCGCCGCGACGACGGGCGGGAGGAATATCGCCGTCATCGCGAACGGGTACGCGAGGAGGACGCTCACGAACCGGCCGCCGACCTTCGAGGTGGTCGCGGCGAGCGCGGCCGAGACGACCGCGACGACGCTCGCCGCTCCGACGGCGATAACGGCGTCGACGGAGAGCTGGAAGTGCGTGACCACGGTGAGCGCCCCCCAGACGACCGCCGCGAGGAGTATCACGCCGAGCACGCCGAGCCGGGTGACCGCGGAGTCGAACTTCGACGCGTAAAAGCGGGTCGCGAACCCGACGAGCAGCAGCGGGTAACCGATCGCGACGAGCGGCGCTCCGAGGGTCGCCCACAGGTAGTAGCCGACGCGCTGGGGGGTCGTCTCCGGTGTCCACTTGCCCAGTACGGGACTCGGGTCGAGCTGGCGGGGGAACGCGACCTCCATCCACGTCTCGTGGAGGCGAACGACGTCCAGGAGGAGCGCTTCCACCAGCCCGATTTGTCCTCGACGTTCCATTTGATTCACCTCGCGCGCCGGGTGACGTGAACTTTGTGCCTTCGTCCGGTCCGTCAGCGGGACAGAAACCGTGTGAACTGCCGGTTCGATTCGTTTCACACACCAAGAACGTTCACGTTCGTAACATATTTATAAACACTCCAACCGAGTTCGAGTATCCCGCGGTGCGGAACGCGTCGGCAGTGGGCTTGCGTCGTCGACGTCGACGAGTGGGTCCTCAGGAGCCGCAGCTCCGGTAGCCGTGGACCCTCACGATGACATGGATGCCATTGACTCAACGGCAATCATCTGTTGCAGTCAGCACATTCTTTTTAATTATATTATTAATCGCCACAACCGCAAGTGCAGGCACGGCAGCAGCGAGTACAAACGAGACTATCTCAGTAGAATATTCGGGGATTGTTGAGAATATCGTACCTGGACAAGATACTCAGAAAATAACAGATATTAGTATTGATCAGTCTGAGGAGTATAACACTTCGTTTGTTGAAGTATATCTTGATATTTCTAATCTTAACCGATATAACATTGATACCTCAAATATTATGGTGTATAACACCTCAATTTCAAACGGAAATATTGACCAAACAAATTTCTATGTCGATGAAAATAAGAGTACTATATCATTATTGATAGAAAGTAATGACAAGTCCAATTCGATAAATATAAATGAAATAACATTGCGCGGGATCAAGGTAGAAGGTGAATATGAGCAGTTGGATGTTAATTATGGACTGGCTGCCATTTCTAGTTCAGGAGTATCACAAGATCCTATAGAAAATTCTATTCAGAGTACCGATTCAGTATATTTCAAAATTGCAGATGGAACGGTAACACTTCAAAATCAAGCAACTGGATCTAGTCAAATTAAGAGAGAAGATAGAACTGCACCAGGTATTAGAATAAATAATATCTCAACAAATGTTGAGTCAACATTGTTTATAGTCGACAGTGATAACCAAAATAGGATAGTTAGTGTCACTTCAGATTTTGATCGGTCATTTGATTCTAAACAAGCCGTCACAACAGAAATCAAGTCGCTTGGAGGTCCTGTTGAGGCCTATCTCATTTCAAATCAGACAATAGACTCAAGCGGCTATGAGGTAGGAGATCATCTGGATAGTTCCAAACTTGAAGGTGTAATTGCTAGTGATACAGGTCACTTATATCTGGGAACAGTTCGATTTAATAATAAATCATACAAACAGCCACTCCATTCAGAGATAACTGTCTCGGAAGCAACATTAAGAGATAATGTGGATGATGAGACTCCATTTATTATTACAGCACATCGTATGTCAAAAGATGATGATCTATACTCTGACTCAATTATAGGCTACTCTAGAGTGTTAACAGGAATGAATGAAGATATACCAATAATCCTGAAGAATGAAAATAATCAAAGCACATCTATTTGGAATAGTAATAGAATTGCGGTATCAATCCAAACACTCGAAAATTACTCTGGAGAGGTCTATGTAGATAGCAATAACACTTCTATTCTTCCAAATATTGATTTGAATAGACAGATTACTGGGAATGGTGTATCAGACAGCGCATCCATATATATTAAAACAGATCTTACGAACAAGACTACAGGAGAACTTGAGATTGATCGGGAATTCTCCAATAAAGGTTATCAAGATGCAATGGTCTATTCGGGCGAAACAATCATATTTGACACTAATCTGAACTCATCATCAAGAGTAGAATTACATAGAAAATCGAAACACAATAATTACCTAACATATGAGTTGGGAAAATTCATCTCTAATACCTCGTTTGTCGGTTTTAATACCACCAAACATCCAACAGGAGAGTATATTCTCACAGGAGATTCTTTCAATTCATCAGTCACATTTACTATTGTCGGAGAGGACGATCAGTACTCATTATTGTCAAATAATACGTTGAATCGAACGATTAGCGATATCTATGAGATTGATATCCATCATAACTCATCAGAGGTTATATTACAACTGATAAACAATGATACCAAGACAGATATCGTTACAACCAAACTAAACACGACCGGATCGAATGAGACGAAACTTCGTTTCAACACGTACGCAGTCGGAAATGACTCGCAGAGTGCAGCGGTGTTCAGTAGTACCCGGAACAACTCGATCGAGTCAGTCGAGACGTCGGTTCCCGAGAAGGGGTTGCTGCCCGGCGAGTACGAGGCGCGAGTACGGACGACACATGGGCACGCGACCACGACGGACAGCGTGACGTTCACGCTCCAGAATCGATCGACGTCGGGCGTGGAGACGTACGCGGCCGAGGGGAAGACCGCCGAGACGTTCGACACCGCCGGTGCGGTCCACGCCGGCATCGCGAACGGGACGCTCGAACCGACCTCGACGGTCTCTCCGAATCACACCGTCGTCTACGCGGTGAACGCGACGGGGTTGACCGGCCTTGCGGCGGCGCGAAACGCCTCGCTCGACACGGGACGAGACCTGGAGCGACTCGACGGGCTGGCGTTCGGAGTCCGTCTCTCGGACGGCGTCTCGACGCTCGGCGACGACCTCGGATCGACGCCCGCGGCCGACGCGGTCCACGTCGACGAATCGAACCTGTTCCTCGTCGCCGACGGCGACGACGCGCTCGGGG
>NZ_WPCE01000303.1 GCF_009742825.1 Halorubrum sp. CBA1125 | reverse complement strand
CGGTCGTCGCCGGCGGCTGCGTGGTCGCCGACGACGTCCTCGGCGGCGCCCGACGAGGGGCCGCACCTCGTGGTCAACACGCACCTCGACACCGTGACCGCCGCACGTCCCGTTCGCGCGCGGGACCGCGGACGCGGGAGAGCGCGGATCCGACGCCGACGGCGGGAACGAGCCATCCGACGAGCCCGTGATCCGCGGACGGGGCGCCTGCGACGCGAAGGGACCGCTCGCGGCCATCCTCGCCGGGTTCCTCGCCGGCCGACCCCGACCGCGGTCGGGTCACCCTCGCGCTCACGCCCGACGAGGAGACGCTGTCGCTCGGCGCCGCGGCGCTGACCGGACGCCTGCCGGGGACCGACGACCGGCTGGGCGGCGACTGCTTCCTCGTCGGCGAGCCCACCGGGCTGGACGCCTGCACCGCGGCGAAAGGGCGCTTCCAGGGGACCGTCGAGCTGTCGGGGACCGCGGCCCACGCCGCCGAGTTCGCGGGCGCGAACGCGGTGGCGGCCGCGGAGGACGCGCTCGCCGCGATCCGGACGTTCGACGACGACGCCGAGGCGCACCCGCAGCTCGGCCCGCCGAAGCTCACGCCGACGGTCATCGAGGGAGGCGAGGCGACCAACCAGGTGCCGGCGGACTGCGCGATCACCGTCGACCGCCGGAGCGTGCCGCCGGAGTCCGCCGAGGAGTTCCGGCGGGCGCTCGCGGACGCGGTGCGGACGCGCGTGTCCGCGGACGTCGGCGTCGAGGTCGCACTGACCGACCGAGAGTCGCCGTTTCTGGAGGCGTTCGCGACGGATCCCGATCACGCGCTCGTCGAGACGGTGGTGGCCGCGGCCCGCGACGCGGGCGCGGCGGTCGGGCTTCCCGCGGACCGCGGCGGCGTCGTCCGACCGTTCGGCGCGGCGACGGAGGCGTCGTACTTCGCGCCGGCGCCGACGGTGGTGTTCGGTCCCGGCGACCTCGCGGACGAGACGGGGGCGGTCGCGCACGCCGAGCGAGAGTACGTCCGCGTGCGGGAGGTCGAGGCGGCCGCCGAGGCGGTCGAACGGACGATAACCGGAATGCTCGGGTAGCTACAGCAGGAACGTCTCCTCCCGCTCCGCGAGGTCGACGAAGTCGTCGGCGGCGTCGATCAGTTCGTCGGCGGCGGCGTTCGAGAACGCCATCGTCTCCACGCGGACGCCCTCGTGTCGCAGGTGCGAGCAGAGCCGCGCGAAGTCGCCGTCCCCGGTACAGAGCACGACGGTGTCGACGTGGCTCGCGAGCGTGACGGCGTCGAGGCTCATCCCGACGTCCCAGTCGGCCTTCTTCGAGCCGTCCGCGAACGTCTTGATCGCCTTGATCTTCGTCTCGAAGCCGATGTCTCGCAGCGCCTCGAAGAAGCTCTCCTCCTCGGGGGAGTCCGCCCGGATCACGTACGCGATAGCGCGGACGAGCGACCGCTCGTCGACGGCCTCCTCTAAGAGTCCCGCGTAGTCGATGTTCCGCGAGTACGCGCTCTGTGCGGAGTGATACAGGTTCTGTGCGTCCGCCAGCACCGCGACGCGCTGATCGGGGTGTACCTCGGTCATACCGGGCGTTGGACGGCGTCACATAGGGGCTTTGGGATCGCCGCCGCCGGGTCCGGTCACGGGCGCCCAACTACGGTCCGCTATGCTCGACTGCGGCCGCTACGCCCAGCCGCGGTCCGCTACCGACCGTCGCTCCCGTCGAACCGATCCGGACCCGAGAGGGAGAGGTCACCGAGCGCGACGCGTCGAGGCTCCGGCGGATCGGCGTCGGCGGCGGCCACGGCGAGGTCGCCGCGGGGGTCGGTGGAGTCGCCTCCGGCGAGGAGATTCGACAACACGACCGTCCCGTCCGCGGCGAGCGGCGCGACGACGCCGGCGGCCAGCGCCCGCGGGTCCGCGAAGTCGCGTCGGAGGACGACGCGCGTGTCCGGCCCGATCCCGTGGCGGTCGACGGCGGACCGGGCCGCGTCGAGGAGGTCTCGGTGGGTCACGTCGCCGCCGTCGCGGCGGACGACCGGGTCGTCCGGGCCGACGGCGCTCGGGGGCATCCCGGGGTTCTCGCTCCACAGCTCCTGCTCCCAGTAGGTCGTCTCCGGGCGCTCCGGCTGACCGCCGACCGCGACGAGGTCGGTGCCGGGCGGGGGGGTCAGG
>NZ_WPCE01000036.1 GCF_009742825.1 Halorubrum sp. CBA1125 | reverse complement strand
CTTGCCAGAAACATCGGTTTGACACACGCTCTTCCTCGTCTAGGTCACGTCCGCCGCGTTCGTGAACCGCTCTGCATCTTGGTCTCTTTCTCGACGAACTCACAGCGGATAGGAGTTGTGGGTAAGAGACAGGTGTTGAGTGGTGGACTATTTTATATACCGTAGTGGTGTGTATCGGGTATGAGTAACTCTTCGCTAAGCCAGAGCCGCGACTTCAGGACTCTGGTCGATCAGCTCGACGGAGTCGCGCTGTGGACGGCGACCGAACCCGGTCAGTTCGACTACATCAGCGCTGGCTTCGAGGACATCTGGGGCATTCCCCCAGCGGAGATCACCGACGATACCGAGCGGCTGATCGAGACCATTCACCCCGACGATCGAGATCGTATTCGCGAAAACATCGAGGCATCGCGACGAGAGCTCCGTGATACGTCATACGAGGGCCGGGTCGTCCGATCCGATGGATCGGTGCGTTGGGTACTCACGCGCCAGGTTCTCCTGCGGGACGCCGACGGAGGTGTGTCTGAAGTCGTCGGAATTTGTACCGACATCACCGAACAAAAGAGCCGTGAGCGCGAGCTCGAAATGCTGAATCGGATCCTCCGCCACGACATCCGAAACGACATGGCGATCATCCTCGGGTGGGCAGAAATGCTCGAGGGACACGTCGAGGACGGGAAAGAAGAGACCCTGCAGAAGATCCTCACCAGCGGGGAACACGTCATAGAGCTCACCGAACTCGCGCGCGATTACGTCGAGACGGTGTTCGCAGATGCGGACGTCGAGAAGGAACCGATCCCGCTCCGCTCGACGCTCGAGACCGAGATCTCGCTTCGCGAAGAATCGTTTCCGGAGGCAGCATTCGTCATCGACGGCGGCATACCTGACGTCACGGTTGCCGCCAACAGTCTACTCAGTTCGGTGTTTCGAAATCTGCTGAACAACGCGGTCCAACACAATACCAATGACGACCCCGTCGTGGAGATCTCCTGTGAGGTCCTCGACGAGGCGGTGCGCGTTCGGGTCGCCGACAACGGACCGGGGATACCGGACGAACACAAAGACGTCATTTTCGGAAAGGGAGAGAAGGGCCTCGGCAGCTCCGGTACCGGTCTCGGGCTCTACCTCGTTCAAACGCTCGTCACCCAGTACGGCGGCGATATCAGGATCGAAGATAACGATCCGACAGGGGCCGTGTTCGTGGTCACACTGCCGCGATACCCTCCTTAGCGTTGATCGACGCACTCACCGGCGACAGAGACGCTCTCGTCGGTCACGCTGACGGTTCCATCGAAGCGGCTGCACGTGTCGGCGTTCCACGCGAGTTGCCCGCGGAAGCCTTCACCTGCGACGGTCACCTCGTGGCGCCCCGCGGTCCCACCGGTGACCTCGTACGAACGGGCTACTCCGCCGTCGATCCGGTCCGACTCGTCTTCGTAGGTCGTTCCCTCGGTATCGACGACTTCGATCCGAACGGTAACCGGGTCAGCGCGTTCGTTCTGGACGGTGAGGGCGAGCCGACTGTTCCCTCCGCCGTCGAACGATCCCGTGCAACCGGCCAGCGACGCCATCGTTGCGACCGCGACGAAGTGACGCCGGTTCATACCAAACTGACGCCGGTTCATACCACGCCCACTCGCGCGGGACACTTGTATCCCCCTTCCCGCCCCGGATCGTCCGTCGGACGGTCGCGGTGGCCCACTCGCTGATCCTCTCGACTCATCCCCGCTCCGGGTTCACCGTGGTTCGACGACGACGGAGAGGTCGTCGACGTAGTGCGTGGCGTCGGCCTCCCAGATGACGGCCGTTCCGACGGCGAAATAGAGCGTATCGGTCGACAGCTCCGGCGTGGTCCACTCGAACGAGTACTCACGCCAGCCATCGGCGAGCCACAGTGGTTCTCGAAGCCCGCCGTACGGTGTCTCACCGAAGTCGGTCGAGTTGACCCCGAGTTGTGGGAAGTCCGCTTCGACCTCAGCAGGGTCGGGTCCGAGTCGCATGACGGCGTGCCGGATCGTGTTGAACGATTCCGATTCGCTCCAGAACTGTCCGGTGGCCGCTATTCGGTAGGCTCGCCCGGGCTCGATCGAAATCGGATGGGAGGCCCACGTCACCCCGTCGTCGTAATCGCCCTCGTTCCACACCCGTAGCGAGTGTTCTCCTTCGACCGCTTCCGCCTCCGAGGGGTCGACCTCCCACGCGAAATCCTCGATATCGACCTCTGGACCAATCGTCGCACTGGGTTCCCACTCACCGAGACCGTCCTCGAAGCCTTCCGTGAAGTCCGGGCCGTCGCGGGGGTCCGTACACCCGGCGACACCAGCGACGCTCGTGGCCACGCCTGCCCGAAGCACATCACGACGGTACATACCACTCAAAAGTAACCGCTCGTGATAACTGTGGGGTGTCATGGAGCGATTCCCCGAGGGATCGTTCACTGCGTGAGGTAGTGGTTCAGCCGTACTGCCGTATCGTCATCTAGGAAGTACATCTCCGCCCGCTAGCCGCTCACCGGTCGACGCGTGAATGGCCGCGGAGTGAATCGTTCCCTCGTCGGTACCTTCTCTGAAATTCCGACGCGCCCCGACATGCTCACCGGGTATCCGTTCAGTCTCACCGATCGTGTTCGCGGGGCTTCCGGGGTGGTTCCCCTTTCAGGAGGGTCCGGACGTCCTCATTATCGGTTGCTTCTATGCTCGCTCGGCTCCGTTCTTTTTTGGTCGCGATCTGGTCGGTCAAGGTCGCGAACTCCTCGCTCACCGCGAGTTCGTCCGCGGTCTTCTCCGACTCCAACACGGTTCGTTTCGCGATGAGCGGATACAGTTCCTGGACGTCTCGTTGGTACTCGGCGAGGTGACGCAGGCGATCGACCAGCTCGCGAAGCTCGTCTCTGGTAACCGGCTTGAGGACGTAGCTGTCGACCTCCATCTCGATGACGTCGAAGTCGGGTGAGACGCCGGTCAGCATCGCTACCTTACCGTTCGGCTCTCGGTCGCGGATGGTCTCGAGGACCTCGTCGCCGGAGATGTCCGGCAGCCAGCGGTCCAGCAGGACGACCTCGTGTCGCCCCTCGTCGAACCGTTCCTGTGCCTCCGTACCGGAGTACGCCACCTCGGTTTCGTACGAATCGCTCAACCAGGTGTCGTAGAGCTCAGCTAGGTCACGCTCGTCCTCGACGATGAGGACGCTCGCACCGTCCGATGGATGTCGGCTGTTGGCTCCCATGTTATGGTGACTGTTTGTGGGGTGGATCACTCACTTCGAGTCGTGGGGTCGTCATGACAGTTAGTCAAGTGGCTGTGCTCACCTCTTCACCGCTAGGAAGGTCGGTGATGTCTCGAACGACCAACGACACCGTGCGTTTCTCGTCCGCCGTTTCGGAGAGGGGGTGGGCTCGGGCCTCAAAGACGCGGCGTCCCGCCGGCACCTGTAGCTCGAAGTGGAACGTCTGGGGCTCGCCGGTCTCGATGGCGCGGTCGACGTTCTCACGGACGAGCCGACCTTGCTCGCTCGGGAGCACGTCGGTCACCGCTCGCCCGACGAGTTCGTCGGGATCGCCGATCAGGATGTCCTCGTTCGCCGGGTTCGAGAGTACCTCTCGATAGACTCCGTCCTGGTCCAGGACGAAACAGAGGTCGGGGAACCCCTTCGAGAGGGCCTCGAACCGCCGCGCCTGTTCGAGGCGGTCGGTGACGTCCTGCGCCACCGCGACCAGCCCGGAGATGTCCCCCGCGCAGTCGTAAAGGGGCGTCGTGGAGAGACTCACCTGGATTCTGTCCCCCTCCTTCGTCTCCCGGCTGACCACGAGGTTGTCGAACCGTTCTCCGGACATCGCGCGTTCGAACCGGTCGGCGAACGTTTCGGCTTCCGAGTCGGTGTGGAGGCCGATGGACCGGAGCGGTTCGCCCACCACCTCGTCCGCCTCGTAGCCGAACACCTTCTCGGCGGCGTCGTTCCAGCGTTCGATCACTCCCCGGTCGTTCACCACCAGTATCGGGTCCGGGGACGCGTCGATGATGGCCTCTAGCCGGTCTTTCGTCTTCAGGAGCTCCCACTCGCGATCGATGCGCTCGGTCGCGTCACGGAGGATGGCGAGGTGCTGACCCGGAACGATGTCGGTGACCGCGGTGTACTCGACGAACCGCTCGCCGCCGTCCGGACGAACCAGGGTGAACGTGCTCCGGTCCCGGTCGGTCGCCATCAGATCCGTCCAGACGCTCTCGACGTCGAAGTCGTCCGCCACGAACTCGGCGATGGACCGTCCCCGAAGCTCCTCCTGCGGTACCCCGAACAGCTCGGCGGCGCTCTCGTTGACATCGGTGTAGTGACCGTCGTCGTCGAGGATCACGATCGCGTCGAAGGACTCCTCGAACACCGCCTCGAACTTGTCCTGCTCCCGGTGGAACCGTCCGAGCAGCGACTCCGACTCGTCGAACTCCGAGAGCGACGAGGTCCTGGGTAGCGTGACCGAGATGCGGGTTCCCTCGTCAGTCACCTCGGCCTCGATCGACCCCTCGTGGTGAGCGACGATCCAGTAGCTCAACCAGAGTCCCAGGCCGTTCCCGTGGATGAGCGGTGACTCCGACCCCTCGCGGAGGACCTCCCGTTCGTCCTCGGGGAGCCCCGGGCCGTCGTCGATCACGTCGATTTCGACGGCGTCGGCCGTGGTGTCGATCGAGACCGTGACCTGAGGGAACTCACCGGAGTGTTTCGCCGCGTTCTCGACGAGCTCCTCCAAGCCCCTCCGCAGCGAGGGGATCGCTTCGAGGTGGACTCCGTCTGGCCCCTCCAGCGCGAACGAGGCGTTCGGGTGCGCTCGCCGGACGCGTTCGATGACGTTCTCGAGCAGGGCGTTGAGGTCGACGGGCTGCCGATCGAGGTCGGAGCTGGCGATCGACTCGATCTTGCGGGCCGTGTTGGCGAGGTCGACGAGCCTGTCGATCTTGCTCACGGCGGTGTCGTTCTGTAGGTGTCCATCCTCGTGCTGGTCAGACAGCGTCGTCAGGTGTGCCCGAATGACGTTGAGGTCGTTCCGGAGGTTGTGACGTAGCACGCGACTGAGGACGCCGATGAGGTTCGACTGCAAGTTGATCTCGGATTGCTGACGGGCGGTTCGGATCTCCTGTTCGAGCAACCGGGCGATGAGCTCCGCGAACAGCGTCTCCCCCTCCGAGAACGGCGCCTCGCGTGGCTCCTCGGACACGAAACACAGCGTGCCCCATATCTCGTTTTCAATGGTGAGCGGGGTCCCGTGGTAACAACGGAGGCCGTGTTCCTCGAACGCCGGGTCGTCGTTCCATCCCTGTTCGGGTGCGTCGCTGAGGGCGACGGTCGACCCCTCCTCGACGACGCGTCGGCAGTACGTCGTCCGGAGGTCGAGCACCTCGCCGGCCGGGAAGTCGCCGTCCGGGGGATCGGTACTGACGACGGCCTCCCAGAAGTCGATGCGCTCGTCGATGCGGGTCAAGTGGGCGTTCTGGACATCAAGGAAGGCCTCCCCCAGGTCGAGGGCCCGATCGACCTTCTCCTCGAAGGCGAGGTCGGCCCGCATGATCCGGTACAATTCCGCACGCGCCTGGTCGGAGTGGAGGCGTTCGTGTGTCATCTGGGCTTGTGTACGGTCACTCGTTGTCGCGCGGCGGCGGCCACGACGTCGGAGTCGCTCCCGTCATGCCGTGTCAGTCGGATCGGTCCTGTAACCGCACGAATTCGACCTCGTAGTCTGGAACGCCGTCTCCCGCCCGACAGGTCCAGTTTCGGTCGATGTCGAGGTCGTGTTCGTGGGCCTCCTCGACCAACGACCGGAGCTGTTCTCTGAACGACTGTTCTATCCCCGCGCTATCGGCTCCGGTCCTACTCATGGCTGTCACCGCCCCCGGGTCGGTCCGCACTCGGCCGATCACTCCTGAGCCACTGGGTCAGTCCGCTACAACCGCACCGGTGCTTCATATTTTCACCCAAAACATCACACAGGGTTCAAACAACTGTTACGTTGTTAACCGATTGTTCTGACAAGGTATTTATCAGGTATTTCAATCGCTCACTACTCGGGCGGTCGTTCGGGGATGTTGAGCGTGGAGTGAACGACCTGTCTCACCCCCCGACGGATCCGATCCGAGACCGCCTGCTGGGTGATACCCAGGTCCGCACCGATCTCTTCGAGCGTGACCTCCCGCGGCGATTCGAAGTATCCTCGGTTCGCCGCCAACGCGAGCGCCTCACGCTGCTCCCGAGTGAGGTCGTTGGACCCGCCCCGCCCTGACCGGGTCTGCAGCTCGTAGATACTGTCGATAGTGAACTCCGTGATGCCGTGGTCGGTGAGATACTGATAGAACGCGGCGACGTCCTCGTGGGCCGAGAATCGCAGTCGCAGCACCCAACTGTGGTCGACGCATTCGCCTTCGAGAATGGTGCCCCCGGATTCGATGATGCCGCGGACGACGTCGAGTTCCTCGAGATCCCAGACGATTCGAAAGAGATGCTCCTCGTCGCTCGTGTCGCTGATAGACAACTGATCGCGGACCGAAACCGATCCGACCGCGTCGCTGGATTCGAGCGTGTCGACCAACTCGGCGAGCGTCTCCGGCGCCCCCGTCACCCACACGTACGGGATGGCGTTGTCTCCGGTCGGAACGACCCGTTCGAGTTCGGCCGACAACGCCGCGTGTCGGCCGATGTGCTCCCCGAGCGCGAAGCGCTCGTTCGAAATTCCGAACTCAACGAGGATCGTCATAGGACCCGATTGTTAATACAAACAATATATACTATTTGGTGAGAAGACTGGATATCGCGCCCAGCCAAGCGATCGGTCGCGCAGCTGTCAGTATTTGCGAGACGCCTGCTCTACATTGCTTGATGCAGCGGCGACCGATACGGTGGGTGAGTGAACGGTTCTATGACGCCATACCTGTCAGTAGAGGGTGTCGTAGAACGCTTCTCACGCCGAGTTATCTCCTAGCGGAACTGGTGAATCAGCTATCAGATCGTGTGTGCTAGTGGTACGAGATCGTTGTGGTCGAGAACATCTCGAAAGGGGCAGCCGCTCGCTTATAAACAGTTGCCAGCGCGGAGAACACTCACAAAGCCCCAGCCGTGAGGACTCGCGCGGCTCGCGGTGGTCCTCGACGTTCACTTCGTTCACGGTCTGCGGTCTCGCCGGCGGCGAAGCGGCCGGCTGCCCCTTTGAGTCCTCATCCCGTCCGCACAGTCCCGTACCTCACGCCTCCCCAGCCTCGCGGTTCGCGCTCTTCGAGCGCTCACCGCGTCCAGCGAGAGTCGGAGATTCTCTGGCAGTCGGGCGGAGCCCGACGACCTCGCGCTCGGGTTCGTGTGCGCTATCGCGCCCGCTCACCGGAGCGCGCCACCGCAGAATCGCTCACTCCTTGACCTGTATCGAGCGAGTCCTGTTCGGGTGTGAGATCCTTCTCTGACATCCTGAGACGTCGCCGGAACTACCGACCCCTACATGTCGGTTCCCTCGGCGAGCCCGTCGCCGACGATCCGGAAGGTGACGGAGTCGCGGCGGGCTTCGAGCGGTGCTTCTCCAGCGTCGCTCGCCGGTTCCCGCCGCGGAATCGGTCGACGCGGAGGATCACGCCGGTCCAGTGGTTGAGCGTGTTCCCGCCGAGCGCGCGATCGCGGTCGCCGTCGGGGTCGGTGAACACCTGGTTCGTGATCACGACGGCGAGGTCGTGTCTGCGGGCCAGCGAGAGGAGGTGCGTCACCTGTTTGGCCACCTTCCGCAGCGACTCGCCGCCCTCCACGTCTCCGGCGCGTTCGAGCCGGTAGAAGCCCGTCGCCGAGTCCAACACGATCAGCTCCACCTCTTCGGCCAGCTCCTCCGCGTCGCGGACCGCCTCGCGCTGGTCCTCGAAGTCGTACGCCTCGGAGATCACGAGCCGCGAGGCGACCGTCTCGACGTCCTCGTCGGCGTCCGGACGGTCGACCCGGCCCGCGGCTATCTGCTCGAACCGGTCGATAGAGAGTCCCTCGGTGTCGATGTAGAGCGCGCGGTCGCCATCGGCCGCGACCTCGACCGCCGCCGCGAGCGCGAGGTTCGTCTTCCCCGCCGCGGGCGGGCCGTACACCTGTGTGACGACTCCCCGCTCGAACCCCCCGCCCAACAGCTCGTCGACCGGCCCACAGCCGGTCGGGATCGGATCGCTCACGTCCGGGCTTCAGTCGCGTTGGTATTTAACCGGTCGGTCGCGCGCGTCGCGATCCGGTGCAGTTCACTCGCGGCGCCCACCCGCCTCGATGCGAGCGCTATCGCTCGTCGAGCGAAGTGTGTGGAACAGAAGAGCGGTCGTCGATCGCCGCGACCGGCGGCCGAATTCAGTTAGTTACGAACGAGGTTCGACGCGCGGGGTCCCTTGGGAGACGACTCGATGTCGAACTCCACTTCCTGTCCCTCTTCGAGGTCCGGACCGCCGACGTCTTCCATGTGGAAGAACACGTCCTCGTCCTCGTCAGTGTCGTCAGTCGAAATGAAACCGTAGCCGCCAGTGTCGTTGAAGAAATCAACCTTACCGTTTGCCATTGCAAACAAGTGTACGCCCGTTTCCGGGATAACGCTTGCGAGGGTCGCGGTACCACGACTGTCGGAGCGCGCTCGCGGGGCCGCTATCGGTCGGCGTGTACCGCTCCCACGCGGAGCGACCAGGCGAGAGGTTCATTTACGAGCGTCTACGACTGTGTAGCCAACACATGGACCGCCGCGAATACTTACGTTCGATCGCCGCGACGGGGGCCGCCGTCGGCACCGTCGCCACCGCCGGGTGTACGGGGGCGCTCGGCCTGGGCGGCGCCGAGGGGACGGTGCTGGGTCCGCCGGAGCGGGACCTGAGCGAGGCGTCACACCCGAGCTACGGCGACGAGATGCCCCACTTCACCGTTCCAGATCCGATCGCGGACGAGGACGTGTCGATTTCGCAGTTCGAGGGCGAGCGCGCGGTGCTGTGGACGTCGTTTTACACGAACTGCCCGGACGGGGTCTGTCCCGCGCTCATCCTCCGGCTGCGTCGCGCGCAAGCGGCCGCCGCGGAGGGGGGGTACGGCGACGAGGCGGAATTCCTCGCGCTCACGTTCGACCCCGAGCGCGACACCGCCGATGTCCTCCGCGAGTACGCCGGCCAACAGGGCGTCGACCTCGACGCGAGCAACTGGCACTTCCTCCGCCCGGAGAGTTACGAACGGGGCCAGGAGCTGTTAGACGAGAAGTTCGGGCTCGTGATCGAGAAGACCCCGGCCGACGACTACGACAACCTCGAGTACCAGTTCCCCCACTACGGACTGATCCTCCTCGCGAACAAGCAGGGGATCGTCGAGCGCGCGTACCCGCGGGGTCCACAGACCGACATCGAACGACTCGTGACCGACGTCGAACGGGTGGCCACCGCGTGAGGCGCCGTCATCTCCTCGCGGGGGCCGCGAGCGCGGTCGCACTCGGCGGAGCGGGCGTGGTCGCGACGGGTGCCGTCCCGGACGTGCTCGGCGGATCCGCGGCCGAACCGGTCGAGCCGACGACACTGAAGACGATCGACGCGCCGGGCAGCCGCGACGGCGAGGTGACGATCCCTGCGGAGAGACAGGTGACGTTCGTTGACTTCTTCGGGACGTGGTGTCCGCCCTGCGCCGAGCAGATGCCCGACCTCGCCGCGGCGCACGACCGGATCGGCGACGAGGTCCTGTTCGTCTCGGTGACGACCGAGGACGTCGGCGGCGCGGTGAGTGAGTCGGACGTGGCCGAGTGGTGGCGCGAGCACGACGGCGACTGGCTGGTCGCCGCCGACGTCACCGCCGAGCTGGCGGCGAAGCTCGACGTCGGCGGCTACCCGACTGCGGTCGTGCTCGACGCCGCCGGCCGGGTGACGTGGTCCGACTCCGGGGTCCACACCGCCGACCGGATCGTCGAGGAGATCGAGAACGCGCTCGACCGATGAGAGCTTCCACCCGCTACACCGGGATCTGTCGCGTCAGCGTCGACGAGTGCGGGTGTCGATGACGGGCGTCTCGCTCGCGACGAACCTCCCGTTCGCGCTCGCGGCCGGCGTGGCGACGTTCTTCTCGCCGTGCGCGTATCCGCTCCTTCCCGGCTACGTCGGCTTCTACGTGAACGCCGTCGACGCCGATCGCGCCTCCGTCGCCGGCGCGGGCGTGCGCGGCGTCGCGGCCGCGATCGGCGTGCTGGCGACGTTCACCCTGCTCGCGGGCGCTACCGTTCGGATCGGCTACTCCACGCTGTCGAACATCACCGTCTTCGAGACGCTCGTCGGAGCGCTGCTCGTGGGGTTCGGGCTGCTCGTCGCCGCCGGCCGGGCCCCCTCGATCTCGGTACCGCTGCCGGAGCGCCGCGCGGGCGTGTTCGGGTTCGGCGTCTTCGGCGCGGGCTACGCGCTCGCCGGCGCCGGCTGCGTGGCGCCGGTGTTCCTCGGGGTCGTCGCCCGCGCGATCGCGCTCCCCGCCGACACCGCGCTGCTCGTGCTCGGCGTCTACGCCGGCACCGTCGCGGTCCTCATGGCCGCGACGACCGTCGCGACGGGCGTCGGACTGGTGAGCAACGCCAACCGCGTGATGGCGCACGCCGGACTGTTGAAGCGGGTCGCCGGGGCGGTGATGGTGTTCGCGGGGATCGGACAGCTGTACCTCGCGCTGGTCGTGTACTGAGCCGGACGCAGCAACCGACAGGCACGGCTATCTGTATCGGCCTCCTGAAGAGGCCCATGGTCACGACACGGCGGCAGTATCTTCGCGGCATCGGCGGCGGTGCTGCGCTCCTCGTCGGCGCCGGCTGTATCGGTCGGGCTCCACCGAACGGCAACGACGGTGACGACGCCGACAGCGAGAACGGCGACGACAGTGACGACGGCGGCGACGAGCACGGCGGGACGCGTCCCGAGGGGACGGGCGGGCCGGGAGTCACGATCGTGTCGGTCGACGACGACGTCGACCTCCCCGTCGTGCCGTCCGTCGAGATCGTTCGCGAGGCCGCGACGGAGTCGTCGCCGCCGCGGCTCCGGACGACCCTGGAGAACACGCGCGACGAGCCGGTCACGGTCGGCGAGGGGCGAGCGGTCCACCTCGAGCACGTGACAGACGAGACCGGGGCGCTCGTGTTCCTCCCGAGCGAGGGGGAGTACCCGGCCGAGCCGGGGTGCTGGCGGCTCACCGAGGACGTCCACGTCACCGAGGAGTACCGCACGTTCGAGATCGACGCCGGCGCGTCGAACAGCCGACCGGTCGACCTCTACGCGACGCCCGGCGAGGACGCCTGCCTCCCGGTCGGAGAGTATCGATTCGAGACCACCGTCTCGGTCGGTCCCCCCGAGTCCGAGGAGACCTCCTCTGACCGGTGGGGGCTCACCCTCCTCTTGGAGTGAGCGTCGCCGCCGGCGTCTAGGTTCTCCCCTTCGCCGTCGTCGAGAGCGCCCGATTCGCTGGTGCCGGACCACCAAACATTCATATTCGATACCGAGGAATCGACCCGTAGCCGAACCCGGCGGCACGTGCCGTCCACGACGGTTCGGTCCCCGCACATGAATCTCGACCAGTTCACAGCCGAGAACGCACCGACTGAGAGCGCGGAACCGTTCCAGCGCGAGAACAGCTACACCCTCGACGTCGACGTCGACGGCACCGTGATGGCGAAGGCCGGATCGATGATCGCGTACACCGGCGACGTCTCTTTCACCGGGAAGGCGTCCGCAGAGGGCGGGATCACCGGATTCCTCAAGGAGGCGGCAACCGGTGAGGGAACGCCGATCATGGCCGTCGAGGGGCAGGGTCACGTCTACTTCGCCGACGACGGCAAGAAGGTGCAGGTCGTCGAGCTCGACGACGACGACTCGATCACGGTCAACGGCGAGGACGTACTCGCGTTCGAGGAGTCGCTCTCCTACGAGATCAACACCATCGACAGCCTCGCCGGCTCGCTCGCCGGTGGCTTCAGCAACGTCTACCTCACGGGCCCCGGCTACGTCGCGCTCACCACCCACGGCGACCCGATCGTTCTGGAGGCGCCGGTCGCGACGGACCCCAGCGCGACGGTCGCCTGGGGCGGGACCGCTCCGAGCGTCGAGGTCAACCGCAGCCTCTCGGACATGGTCGGCCAGGAGTCCGGCGAACGGTACCAGATGCGCTTCGACGGCCCGGACGGCTTCGTCGTCGTCCAGCCGTACGAGGAACACGTCTGAACGGCCCGATCGATGGACGACTCCACCCGATCGGCGTCCTCGTCCGCGGTCAACGAGGACGCCGCCGCCGAGAGTGAGGACACCGCCGACGAGAACGACGAGTCTTCCGGTCTCCTCTCACGGGCTAAGACGGCTGTCTCCGAGACTGTCGGGATCGTCGTCGACGGCGTGCTGGACGCCCTCTGACGGTCGAAAGCGCCGAGACGACGGCGACGAAACTCCGCTTCGCGTCTACCGCGCGGCCAGCCACTCGGCGAAGCCGCCGGTGAGGAAGTCGACGTAGTCGACGACCCCGAGGTACAGCGAGACGAGGACGACCGCGACGATGGGGACCCGGACGACCCAGATCCACGCGGTACCGAGCGCGCCGAGGTCGCCGATCCCCCGCTCCAGTTCCTCGCGGGCGGCCTTGGGGATCACCCAGCCGACGAACAGCGCGAGCAGCAGCGAGCCCAACACGAGCAGGATCCCGTCGGCGAGCAGGTCGAACAGGTCGAGGAAGATCAGGTCGATCGTCACCGGCACGCCGAGCAGGAACACCGCGACGCCGAGCGCGATCGACGCGGGCATCCGGGCGACGCCCAGCTCGTCGATCAGGTACGAGACGAGCACCTCGAGGATGCTGATCGCCGACGAGAGCGCGGCGAGCCCGACCATCCCGAAGAAGACGATCCCGAGGACGCGGCCGCCGGGTATCCCCGCGAACGCGGTTGTGAGGCTCACGAAGATCCCCCCGGGACCGCCGGAGCCGGGGTCGATCCCGGCCGCGAACAGGAACGGGAAGACGACGAAGCCGACGAGCACCGCGACGAACGTGTCGAGCGCGGCGATCACGCCGGCGTCGGCCGCGAGGTTCCGGTCCTCGCCGAGGTAGGAGCGTAGGTGATCATCACGCCCATCCCGAGCGAGAGCGTGAAGAAGGCCTGTCCCGCCGCGGCCGGGAGGATGCTCGTCCAGTTCGACAGGAGGTACCCGAAGTCGGGCGAGAGGTAGTAGCCGTACGCCGCCGTCGCCGCGTCGAGCGTGAATCCGTACGCGGCCAGTCCGAGCAGGAGCGCGACGATCGCCGGGACCATCACCTTCACGCCGAGTTCGATGCCGCCGCGGACGCCCGCGGCGATGATCCCGATGACGAGCGCCATGAACACCGCGTGGAAGAGCAGCGAGTCGATGCCGGTCGCGACGGTGCCGAACAGCGCTTCCGCCTCGCTCGCCCCCGCGAGCGCGTACCCGTCGGTGACGCCGATGAGAGTGTACCGGAGGAACCACCCGGCGACGACGCTGTAGTACGAGAGGATGACGAACCCGGTGACGACGAACAGCCAGCCGAGGTAGTTCCACGCGCCGCTGCCGAGTTGCCGTATCGCGCCGACCGGATTCAGCTCGGTGTGCCGTCCGATGACGAACTCGACGAGGATCGCCGGGAAGCCGATCAGCGCGACGAAGAGCAGGTAGACGAGCAGGAATCCTCCGCCGCCTTCCTGTCCGGTGATGAACGGGAACCGCCAGATGTTCCCGAGTCCGACGGCGCTGCCCACGGCGGCGAGGATGAACCCCGCCCGCGTTGCCCATGTCTCGCGTGCCATCTGTACTCGACGACTTCTCGTACCCGCTGAAAAGCGTGTCTTTCCGACGAAACGGTGACCAACGACCGTGACCGACTCGGGCTCTCCGGGCGGGGACCGTGCATTTAATAGCCAGACGGTTACCTCACGGGATATGGAACGCGTAGATGTCGCGATCGTGGGGGGCGGACCGGCGGGTTCCTCCGCGGCGCACGCGGCCTCGACCGGCGGGGCCGACGCGCTCGTATTGGAAAAGGGGGTCCCGCGGGCCGACCGGGACCGGCTCGGTCCCGACTCGACGGACGCCGCCGGCATCCTCGACTACTGGGTCGACATCATGGGGATCCACCCCGACGAGTTCGACGAGGGCGTCCTCCAGTGTGAGCTGAACCGCGCGGAGTTCCGCGGTCCCGACGAGGCGACGACGCTCACCTCGACCGGGATCGACTCCTCGTACGACAAGTTCGGCTACACCTTCCACCGCGCCCGCTTCGACGACTGGCTCCGCGACCGTGCCGAGAACGCCGGCGCCGAGTACCGTGCCGGCGAGTCCGTCCGCGGCGTCGACACCGACCTGTCCGCGGCGCCGGGCGACGACGCTCCCCGTCACACCGTCCGGCTCGCGTCCGGCGACGCGGTCGGCGCGGACTTCGTCGTGCTCGCGGACGGCCCACAGCGGACCGTCACGAACCGCGTGCTCGACGAGTACCTCCCCGCGGACGCGGCCGCCTCCGACCGGCTCGCCTCCCGGACCACGAACCACATCGCCTATCAGGAGTACCGCCGCGTCCCCGAGGCGGTGTACGAGGCGGTGAACGACGCCATCGTCTTCTGGTGGGGCGTGATGCCCGGCGAGACCGCGTACCCGTGGATCTTCCCGAACCAGGACCGCGTCTGTCGGATCGGCCTCACGATGCCGATCGGACTCGACATCGACGACGTCGACGTCGACGCCTACAAGCTACTCGACCCGAGCGACGAGTCGATCCCGCAGGGGAACGAGTACATCCGCCGGCTGCTAGAGTGGCAGTACGGCGACGAGTACGACGTCGAGTCGGACTTCCCGCTCGTCGAGGACGCCGGCAAGCGGAACGGCACGGAGACGTACGCGATCTCTTCGACGCGACCGATCGACTCGCCGACGGAGGCGGGAATCGCCGTCGCGGGCGGCGCGATGGGAACGACCTCGGCGTTCCACGAGGGGGGCGACCACGTGGCGGTCCGCACGGGCGCGATCGCGGGCGAGCTCGCCGCCGCGGGCGACCTCGCTCCCTACAACCGCCGGTGGAAGGAGGCGATCGGCGACGAGATCGTCCGCAACGTGACGATGGCGGACATGGTCGGCGAGTACGACCCGGACGACTGGAACCGGATCATCGGTGCCGCCGACGCGATGCTCGCCGCCGAGGCCGGCGACGGGCTCCTCGCGCAGCCGTACCGCTCCGGCTGGGAGTCGGTGAAGCTGATGCTCGCCTACAAGTGGAACAAGCGGCGGGTCAAGAAGGACTACGTCGGAATCGACGAGCGCGAGTACGTCTACTGACCTGCGGGTGCTCGGCGTCCGGTCCGGATCGCTTCGGCGACGGGAGGGTCAGTTCGGCCGAGCCACCTCGACGACCGCCGCGATCACCGGATGACCGGCGCGTGCAACTCCACCGGCTCGGTCGCGATTCTGTCGACGGCGACCGGCTCCACCTCGTGTGTCGGCCACTGTCCGGTCTTGGTGAGCGTCTCGGTCCGATCGGCCGCGACGAGGTGTGTGTCCTCGCTTTTCGCCCCCTGCACCGTCGGGTTCCACGCGTAGGCCATCGACCGGTGGACCGGCTCGTCGCTCTCCGGGGTAGCGATCCACTCGCGGCCCGCGAAGCCGGCCGCGCCGCCCTGGTGGTGGTTGCGCCACTCGTCCGGGTAGCCCACCGCGTCGTACGCCTCGCGGATCGCGTCGAAGACGTCCCCGGCGGTGTTCGGCGCGGTCTCGTCGAGGTTCCCCGCAGCGGCCGCCTCCGTCGCCGCCAGCGCGGTCGCCTCCACGCGGGCCGCGGCGCGGTGTCGCTCCTCCAGCCAGTCGGGGGCGTCGAACGCGACGGTGCGCGTCGTCGAGGCGTACAGCCCGGCACGTTCGGCCGTGACCGAGACGAGCGCGTAGTCGCCGAGGGACGCGTCGCTCGGCGTGTAGTGGCGGTACGACTGCGCCCGCTCCGCGCCCCCGACGAGCACCACCGGCGCGTTCACATCGCGAGAAGAAAGCGAGATGTCGATCCCGGCGGCGACTTCGTACTCCGGGTCCCCGGGCTCGAGGTTGCGACAGACCGTCTCGACGCAGCGGCGATCTCCCGGCCGAGTTCGCGGTAGCGCTCGGCGTCGTTCTCGGTGAGCGGCTGTCGGAGCTGCGAACCGTCGACGCGCTCGAACTCCGGGACGTCGAAGTCGGCGGCCGCGGGCGCGGGCGACCGCTCGGCGACCGCCGCCGCCAGCGAGTCGGCGTACCACGGGAACGACTCCACCGCGAACGCGTCGGGCAGTTCCTCGTCTGCGAGCCGGCCCGCCTCGATGTTGTTGGTGATCACCCGGAGGTCGCCGTCGTATCCGGCCGCGGCGACGCCGACCGGAGCGTCGTCGTTGACGACGTTGTTCCCACCGGTGAGCCACGCGAACCCGTTCGGACGGGCGAGCCAGACCGCTTCGAGCCCGCGGGCCTCGAGGTACTCGTCGAGCCTGTCGGTGCGGGCAGCGAGATCGACCATACGGGGTGACTCTCGTCCAGCCAGTAAAGCGGGTCGGAAGGCGCGCGTCACCCGCGGCGGCGATCGGCCGGAACGACGCCGCGCGATCGCCCGATCGACGGACCCGACCGGCCCGCTGGCCTTCGAAACGAAAGGTTCAATTACGTCCCCCGGATACGTCGAGACGCGTCAGCAAGCCCCTGCGGGTTGGTAGTCTAGTCCGGTTATGACACCTCCTTGACATGGAGGAGGCCGGCAGTTCAAATCTGCCCCAACCCATTCACTTAAGTCGTTTACAGTCCCGAGCCGGGAAGAATACGCTTCTATAGTGACGATATAGCTGTTTCCTCCGTTACGGCGGGAGGTGTCGGTCATAGATGTTTCGACGGTGCCCGACTGCTTCGACTCGAAGAAGCTCATTGTCCCGGTCCCACGTGATAATTGCCCGGTAGTCTCCAGCGCGGAGCTTGCAGTAGGGGTATCCGGAAAGCGGATCGAGACGATGCTCAGTCCACTCGGTCGCCTCGTCGATCTTGTTCATGACTCTGTCGGCGACCTGTGGATCCAGCCCTTCGAGGTGGTTGAGTGCCTTCTCAGTGTACTCAACCTCAGTCATCCAAACCGAGCCGTTCGCGGGCCTCTTCAGCTGACACCGTCTCGCCTCGCTCCGCCTGCTTGCGGCTTTCCTCTAGGTCGGCGAGAGTCTCTTCGGAGAGCTGCACCGCCGGGTTCGCCCAGTCGCGCAGCGCGTCGCGGATGGCCTCTGATTTACTGGAATAGCCACGCCGTTCCCATTCCTCGTCGATTCGGGAGAGAAGAGATTCAGGGACTCGGACGTTGATCTTCTCCATCCGGTCATCGCCGGTGTTCGTATCGGTGCTCATATTCTGTGATACATCGGTATCACACAAGAAGGCTTCGGAGGTCCGCACTCCTCGATGGTACGATCTCGATGACGGCGAGCTTAGAATGACGTGAACGCCGGGCCTTCTCTGGGGTCCGCCCGGGTGAGACGCGGTTCTATCTGACCTTCGGATAGTACGAGACCTTCAACTCGGACGTGTTCAGTAGCCGGAGCTGCTCGGACGTGAATTGTTCCCGATGTTCTTCACGGTTGGCTCTGTCCTCCAAGTGGTGCCGCATCGCGGGCTCCACACAGCCTGCCAACGACGCGGACGCTCTTCTTGGTGGGCGTTCCACACGTCGCCGATACTCGTCGGATACACGGCCGCGGAGAATTGTCCGAGACGCGACGACCGAACCGCCTACGAGTCCATCGTGAAGATGGAACCGCCGTCGACCCGGTAGTTCGAACCGGTCACCCACGATGCCTTCTCGGAGGCGAGGAAGGCGGCGACATGGGCAGTCTCCTCGGGCTCGCCGAGCCGCTCGAGGCCCCGGACCATACCCGGTTTCTCGTCGTCGATGAACTCCTGGCGGACCTGGTCGAAGCTCTTGTCCTCCGCCTCGGCGCGCTCTTTGAACATGTCCTCGACCAGCGGGGTGAGCGTCGTCGCCGGGGAGACCGCGTTGACGAGGACCCCATCGGAGCTGTAGGCCTTCGAGAGGTTCTTGGTGAAGTTGATCATCGCCGCCTTCGAGGAGTCGTAGTGGGGTTTGTAGTCGTCGGGCTGGGTCCCGGCTTCGGAGGCGATGTTGATGACCCGTCCCCATCCCTGCTCGCGCATGTGGGGGAGCGCCGCCCGCGTGACCCGGACGGTACCGAAGAGGTTCAAGTCGTAGACGTCCTCCCACTCCTCGAGGGGGATGTCGTGGAACTGCTTCTGGCTGCCGATAGTGCCGGCGTTGTTGACCAGGATATCGACGCTCCCGAACTCGTCGACGGTCTCCTCGACCAGCGCCTCCGCGTCTCCCTCTTCGGTGAGGTCGGTCGGCACCGCAAGGGTGTCGGCACCGGTTTCCTCGGCGATCGCCGCGGCGGCCTCCCGGCCCTCCTCGGGGGTCCGGTTCGCGATCACGACGCTCGTGCCGGCCTCTCCGAGTTCGCGTGCGATCGCGTAACCGATTCCCTTGCTACCGCCGGTGACGACTGCAACGCGATCTTCGATACCGAGATCCATGTCGAATAATCCTCCGGTATCGCACATAAAGCTTGACCTCCGCGTGACGACGGCGGGGTGCGCTCGTATCTTTATCATTCTCGGGCCGAAACGGAACCCATGCCGAGCGATGGCACGATCGGCGTCGACGTCGGCGGAACGTTCACCGACGTGGCGCTGGTCGTCGACGGGGAGTTCGTGACGGCGAAGGTACCGAGTACCGAAGAGCAGAGCGAGGGCGTGCTGGCCGGGATCGAGAAGGCCTGTGCCGACGCCGGTGTCGACCCGGTGACGATCGCGGAGTTCACCCACGCGACGACCGTCTCGGTCAACGCACTCCTCGAATCGGCGGGCGCGAAGACGGCGCTCGTCACCACCGAGGGGTTCCGTGACGTCCTGGAGATCGGGCGGCAGGACCGTCCCGCGCTGTACGACCTCGACGCCGAGAAGCCGGCGCCGCTGGTGCCGCGGTGTCGCCGGTTCGAGCTGTCCGAACGGGCGACCACCGACGGGATCGAACGTTCCGTCGACGACGACGAGGTCC
>NZ_WPCE01000038.1 GCF_009742825.1 Halorubrum sp. CBA1125 | reverse complement strand
GGAGATGGCCAACGACTGGATATGGTCGGGACACAGTCAGGCGAGGAGTACGTGGACGAATACATACTTCTGGGCCGTATGGGAACCCCCGAGGACGTCTCTGACACGGCACTGTACCTCGCAAGCGAACTGGCCTCGTTCGTTACCGGCCAGTATTGCATCCGTCGAGATATATCGTTGGAGAGGTATATCGAGATCTACTGGATCAACTCCCTCCACATCGGCGATGCCTTCGCTGATTTGGTTAAGGATAGTCTCTTCCATAAGCGAATATTTCCACCCCTATAACAAATATTATACATTTATACTTTATAATTACGGTCGGTTGTAGACGTGAATATATCTGAAAAATAGGACTTCAACAGGGGCAAATAATACCCAATAAAGGTGGAAGTGGTATCGAATCTAAGCTTAGCTCTTGAGAGAGCGTCATTTGTCGAAGTTAGAGCCTTTCCTAACAACGTTTTTCTCCCTATCCCATGTGACTATTCCCTCATCTACTAATTCTTCCAAGGACTTGTGGCGTAGTCGAAGCCGAAGTTTTGCAACGTCCTCGCTGGCAGAATGTGGCTCATCTCTGGTCAGATCTATTCTGAACATAAAGAATAGGTGCTGTAGATACACATGAATACCACGAATTTTTAATATTTTAGATACATAAGTAACACACTGGAGCCGCTTCTTAGTACGCACTTTTCAGCGACCCGCTGTTCTGTTTCAGACGGAACATATCTGAAGAAGAGGATTTCAACAAAGCCCTTCTTTTGCAAGCCAGATGCTCTCTCGATGAAATAGATGTTCCTCTCCATGTTGCGAGACAACGTTCAACAAGAACGTCAGTGGGTGGATAATTCAGATAACGAGAAAAGCCAGACCGCTCAGAACGACGACGCCAAGCACGATCGATACGAGTTTGCCCAACTTGGTGGTGCCAAGAATCCACGCTAACGCGGCTTTCACAAAGGTGTTTGCGATGGCCGCGATTACGATTCCCGTCGTGGCGACCTGCGTCGAAATTGTCCCCTCGGCTGCGAGTTGGCTCAATGTGATCGTCATCGCATCGACATCGGCGAGTCCGGAGAAGAACGCGGTCGCGTACACCCCCGACGCACCGAACCATGCGTGGGCGTACTCAGAGAGGAGCAACACGGCCGCGAATATAGCCCCAAAAAAGAGGGCAGGCTGCAGGCGTAATGGATTCTTGAGTTCCTCAGGTTCCACTGTCTCGTCGGATGCGGTTCGCCAGTACAAAACCCCGGCAGCAGCCACCCCGACAACAGTCATCGCTCCTAGCGGCGGCGCGACGCTCGAGAGCAGGTCGGGGTTGACCACCGCGATCTCGATGAGTGCTCGGGGAAACATCACGATGGAGGCGATGACGACCGCGAATGCACAGACGTGATAGAGCGTCGCGTTCTGGGTCGTCTTCTCCGCCATCGAAACCGTCGTCGCGGTAGACGAGACGAACCCACCGACGATTCCCGTGAGGGCGATCCCTCGTTCAGGGCCGAGTGTTTGTCCGAGTAGGTACGCTACGAATCCGAGACCAGTGACGAATACGACCATCAACCAGATGAATCTCGGATTGAGGCCGTAGAGGGCGTCAAGCGATCGGTCGGGAAGCGCGGGTAGCACGACGAGGACGACGAGAATAAACTTCGCCGACGCCCGCCGTTCGTTCTCTTCGATCCGATCGGCAAATTCATGTATCGGATCCTTTACCGAGAGAAGCACTGTGACTGCGCCGCCGGCAATAATAGCGACGACCGCACCCTGGTCTGAATGCATGGCCATTGCACCAAGAATGACTGTCACGAGGGCGGCCACGAGCGTCGTCAAGCCGATATCCTCTTCGTACCAGATTTTCCCGATGTAGGCTACGGTAAGGGGTATGACGAACGTTCCCACAGCGAGTGGGAGCACGGCCGGGAAAAACGCCTGAACGAGCGCCCCATAAAGTGCGATCAACGGAAACGTCCGACTCCCGGCGAAGGTCCCCCCGGATTCGCTCTGCTCTCGTTCCAGACCGATGAGCGCACCGAGACCACCTGCGAGGAGGAGATGTAAGACGACTTCACTCAGGGGGGAGGTTAGAGGGTCAACCATCCCTCAGGAAATCCTGCCCATAGATGTTCTGGGAGTATGTATCATTTTCGAGGTAGTAGTGATTGTCCTGCATCGAGATATCATACCGGTGTATTAAAAAGGGTGTAGGTCGGACAATAGCCCGATCATCCGGTCAATCTTCGAGTGCGCTCTCACCAACTCACCCATGAACTTCTGTTGGCTGGAGATGAGTGCGAGACCAGCAACAAGACGGAGGCTACGCTTGAGTAGGAACATGATGCCCTATTACCAAGTCTGGCAGTAAATAAAGGAGGAGGGGGATAGCCACGCGAGATCAGACAGAACCGCTACTTCCCGTGTCTAAAATAGATATCCCCCTAGGTGAAGCTGAATACCAACTTCAATCGCTTGCAGGGGTGTCCGCTCTCGCTCCATAAACACCAAGCCGATTCACTCGATATCACCCCCGAAGCGGCTGCTTTCGGGCATAGAATTCGAAAGATCGGCCGCCTTATTCTAACTTAACCCGCGACGGCTCTGTTGAACCCCTCTTCTTCAGACCTATTCTGGTCTGAAACAGCCAGTCGCTGAGGAGTGCAAATGTGATACCTAATCTCATATTAGTACAACGTTTGGAATAGATCATGGGAGCCTTTATTACAAATAAGACGCCTCTTCTCTCAGAACGTGAGACATCTCGACAGAGATGAGATCGACGAAATTCTCGTGCGGAGAGGTATCGGTGTCCTTGCAATGATTGATCACGGACAACCATACGCTATCCCGATGTCTTTCGGATATGATGCTGATCAGATGGTGTTTCCGATGCAGTGGGGTGGGGGCGATCAGACCCGAAAAAATCAGGTTATCGATTCGAATCCTCAAGTTTGCCTGACGGTGTATGAGCAAGACAAAAACGATGAAGCCATTTGGCGAAGTGTCGTTATCACGGGCGAAATATACGAAATAGATGAAGCCGATAGAGAGCGATCCTATGCGAGTCTGGCCGCAAATGCGGAGTTTCCTCCTGATTTCGGAGTTTGGGGGGTCCCGTTCGATGATGTTGAATTCCGCCTGTTTGGATTAGATACGAAAGATTGTACAGGACGTGAATTCGCAGCGAAATATGGGGGTTGGGATTAGTATAACTGGACCGTGACTCTTTCGCTCAGGAAGCTGAAACCTCGTGTTTTTGATCCCCTGATCGTGTGTCTGACCGTATCACCGTATTATATGTGAGTAATTCAAGACCTGACCGGTACGTGAGTTCCCTGTAATGACTGTAATCCGGTTCGAATCTGTTGAGGATTTCAACAGGGTCCCCAGACCTATTCGCCGCCAAACTCTTTTATGTTGGCTCGTGAGGAAAATAGCGTATTGTCGCTAGGGAGCATTGTGCTTGTCATCTCGCGAATTGACGGGGAGTCGCGTCAGTTCTCCCTCTTAGTAGTGTCGATGCCGACGGCCTCGTTAATCGGACACTTCTGGGTCGTGCCGGTCACGAGGAGAATCACTCCAATGAGGAGTGCGACACCGCCGATTACTGCTCCTGCCGCCCAGTAACCGGTGAGAGCTGCAATACCGGTGATGACTACCATGATGCCGATGGCGATACGCCCGGTCCGGTCAAGCCCGCCGACATTCTTGTCCATACGTGTTCGAGTACTAGAGTGTCGAGCAGGAATATTGTTATCGGGTGTCTTTCTCAATTACTTGAAATCATTGTATCTTACAGAGAGGGTCGAATCGCGCAGTGCTTCGTTTCACCGTGAATTGCTCTGTCATTCTTGGAGTTTGATATCGAGGGGGTCTTTGATTTCACCCATCACCGCTTCGAGGGCGTCCGTCGCAGTGATCAGTCCAACGACGTTTTCTTCGCCGTCATTATACACCAGTGCGAGTTCCTGATTTTCATCCTGAAACTGATCAACGGCATCGCTGATGAGGGTATCTGCTCGAAGCGCCATCGTCGGGGCAGCGACATCTTCAAGCGTGACCTCACCACGTTGCAGTTCGTTGATTCGATCGACGACCGCGGGGACGTAGACAATGCCCCTGTAATCGGTCGGATCGTCCCCAACGAGTGGAAATCGCGTGTGGGGACTCGTTCCGATCCGGTCGAGGTTTTCCTGTGCGGAGACAGCCGTCGAGAGAAAAACGATGTTCTCGCGATCGGTCATGATCTCGTCGACGGGCTGCTCGCCGACGGCGAAGGCGTTGATGACCTCTTCTTTGCGCTCCTCGGAGAGATCCCCCCGGTCGAGCAAGGAACCGAGTCGGTGGCGGAGGTCTGCCCGCGATTCGACGCGGCTGACTTCGGTTTCGAGCCAAGCGCCGGTCATTTCGATATCGAAAAGACGGAGCGTCCATTTGGCGACGCCGTCTCCGATTACGATAACTGGGTAGAGCAGTTTGGCAAACCAGTAGAGTGGGGTCGCACCGTACCGGGCGACGAGTTTCGTCCGCTCGACCCCGAGATAGGTGGGAGTCTGTTCGCCGTGAGTCAGGTGGAGGAGATTGATGACGAGGAACGCGACGATGCCACCTGCCCCGATCGACGCGAGCATCGAATTCTCGAAAACCGGATCGATCACTGTAGCCAACGCTGGTTCTGCGACGATGCCAACGGCAATACTGGTCGCGGAGATGCCGACCTGACAGCTCGTGAGATAAATTTCGAGATCCTGCGTCATCTCCCAGGCCCGCTGTAGGCCCGGGACGTCGAACTCGGATCGTGGATACTGTCGAACGCGGGTCAGCGCGAACTCGATGGCGACGAAGAACCCGTTCGCGAGGATGAGCAGGAGGCCGGCACTCAGGCGTAGGGTCAGTTCGAGACTATTCATGGCAGTGTTTCCACGGGAGGTATCAAGAAGGGCGGTACTTTCTACCCGGGTCAGCAGACGGCGACGTCTGCTTGCCGAATCGGCCACGGCGATCCACAAAAATACGCGGATGCATAGTCCTCTGTAACCAAGCACAGTCGCTCGATTGCCATCCTCCGCGAGGGGTATCTATGAAGAGTTCTACTCCTCTGTGTCGCCGGGCGCCTCGATGACACGTCGGAACGCACGTCACTCCCCGAAGTGGCGTCGGAGATATCGGTAGACGGGGAAGAGATACTCCTCGACACGACCGGAGACGCCGCTCGTGCTCGCGTAGATCAGTACGGGAACGTTCGAGGAACGGGCGAGCTCGATCGTCCGGTCGGGTGTGCTACCGAACACCCAGCGTCGGAGTCGGCGGTCACGGGTTGCCCCGATAACCAAGAGGCCACCGTTTCCGATCGTGGTCGAGACGAGTCCTTCGGCGACCGTGTTGGCGGTTACGTCGTGTACGTGGATCGACTCGATCTCCGAGAGGGCCGAGACGGTGTCGTCGACGGGTTCGGCGGTCCCCTCCGTCTCCGGAGTGACGCTGATGACGTGTACCTCGGCGCCCCGTTTTCCCAGCCGATTCACGGCCGGCAACAGCGCGAGATGGTGCGGACCGCCGCCGGCACCGATGTTGATGGTCGAGAGGTCGTCGATAGCGTCCACACCGCTCGTGAAGAACACGCCACACGGAGCGTTGTATTCGACGGTTTCGGTGATTGTCGGGTGCTCCTCCGGATAGCCCATTAGAATCTCGTCGGCCTGGTCGTCCCGGGCCGTCTGGAGGATGTCGAATGCGACGTCTCGACAGATATGCCCTTCGACGGTGTACTCCACGTCCACGTCGACTTCAGAGAGTCGATCTTCGATTCGCGTAGTTCGTTCCTGCGCCGTTTCCCGGACCATTTCGCTGGGCGTCTGGTCAGGGATATGAGTGACGTTAAGGACCTGCACCAGCGGCTCGGCGTCCCGTCCACGACTCAGCATCTCCGCGAGCCGGACGTAGGGAACCGCCCGTTCCGGGCGTGCAATCGCGACGAGGATCCGAAATCGTTCTGACTCCGCTTCCTCAGCCTCACCACCGGCTGGAGCACCGTCGGTCGTTGTGTCGGGAACGCCGGGAGGGACGACCCTCTCGACGAGTTCTTCGACGTGGGGAGCACCGCCCCAGACGAAATACGCGACAAGGAGTCCAAAAGTGAATACTCCGCCAACGACGACCCCGACGGGCGGAAGGTTCAAAATAAGCGCGAGATTGGCTAGTACCCCTACCACGGGAAGAACAGGAACGAGCGGCATTGAGAACCCACGCTCGATATCCGGATGGTTCCAGCGGGAATAGATCAGCGCGATGTTCACTACAGCTAGGGGGACGAGGAGATTGAACGTGGCGAACCCGGTGAGTGGTTCGAGGCCGAGGAGATGGACGCCGAGCAGTCCGTGCTCCGAGAAGAGTGTGATAAACACAAAGATGAGAAGCCCGATCGTTGCCGTTGCCGTCGTCACACTCCAGAACGGCGTGCGATAATCGCGGTGAATGCGGGCAAACCGCCGGGGAGCGTGTCCCTGCCGCCCCATGAGTGAGCCGATCCCGCTTGCGGCGAGAATCGACGCGTTCGAGGCGCTCACCATCGAGAAGACGGCGCCGGCGACGATGAGCAACTGGCCCCACGAGCCAAGGAAGGATGCCGCCACGCTCCCCATCGCCGTCTCTCCCTGTGCGAGTACTTCGCGGGGCACTGGTGCGTTCACCATCGCGACGATGACAAGCGCGTACAGGACCGTGACGGTGACCATGCTTGCGGCAATGGCACGGGGGACAGTCTTCCGGGGCTCGATGATCTCGCCCGCGCTCGCGGCGATAGCCGAGAAACCGAAGAACGTGATGAACGCCAGCGCGGCGACCGAGACGATGCCAATCGGTTCAACCTCGACGTTCGATACGAACGTCCCAGTCGCCTTCGTCGGTCCGACGAACGCAATCGCTCCTCCGATGAAAACGAACAGGACACCGACCTTCGCACTCGTGACGATAAGCTGGAACAGCCCCGATTCCTCGGTTCCACGAGCGTTCAGCAGTCCGAGTGTGAGTGCGGCGAGAATTCCAACGCTTCCGTGGGGCAAAGCTTGGAGCGACTCGGGGAGGATGAACCGGAAGAACCACTCGTCCATCGTCGCGAGATAGAACGCCGTTGTGCCAGTGTATCCAAGAAAGAGTGACATTCCGACGCCATATTTGAGACGGTCCCGCTCTTCGAAGGTGCGCGAGCAAAAGAGGTATCCCCCACCGTTTTCGGAGTAGATCGAGGCGAACTCGGAGTAGGCTGCAGCAGTGATTCCAGCGACCAGCGCTGCAAGCACGAACGCGACGACGGCGCTCGAACCGATCCGGAACACAGCTGTTCCAGAGAGCGAGAAGATCCCCGCCGCGATCATCGTTCCTAGCCCGATCGCGAACGCGATTTTGAAATCGAGTGTTCGCGTATGCTCAACCATATAGCTATTCTGTTAGTTTGTCAGACTAATAAACAAGCAGGGAAATTTCCACTGCGAGTCACTACTCTCCGTCCGCACACGTACCGAAACAGGAGATATGTAAGCGAACGGAGATGACGAAATGGCTCGGAGAAGGCGATTCGTTCGTTACTGGCGACGGAGCAGGTCTGTCAGTAAGCTTTTATCTCGATCACCATCCGCCGGACGAGTTCCGACTCTTGGAGGACGTGCCCTTAATCGTCAACGTGTCTGGAGCTCATCTCCTCGGTCAGGACGGCCGTGTCGTAGTAGAGGTCGTCGATTCCTTGACTCAAGCGACTCTACCGATAGAAGACATGACCGGGGCCTGCTCCTCAGGGCCATCGCTATCCGCCCGTTCTCTGCGATGAACACGCCCTATGCGATGAACAGAAGCAATCTTCTCCTTGGTTTTTGTTAACTAAGCACAATTGGACTTCGTGGTGGATACGTCGAAATTGAGACAGATCTCCGTTAGTAGCTCTTCTGTCATTGAACTCGTTAATCCCTCTCTTATTCCCTCGCGTTTACTGCCAAGACAGGAATCTCCGCAAGCCTGATGATCCGTTCGGTGGTGCTGCCCAGAAGATAACGATTGAGGCCTGTTCGGCCAGTGGTTCCCATCGTAATCAGGTCAATATCTGATTCGTCAGCGTAGTCAAGGAGTTCGCTCGCGGGAAACCCTTCACGAACCTCAGTAATCGCGTCAAGTCCCCGTGCTCGAGCCTGTGTAGCGATACGATCCGTCGCAACTTCCCCTTCTGATTCGAGATCCTCTATCACTTCTGTCGGAGGGGTATAGCTTGGACCGGCGGCAACGTCGCCGACGTCAACGATATTTACAGCGTGAATGCGAGCACCTGTCTTTTGTGCGATCGCGAGTCCATGATCGATAGCCATAGCTGCGGGCTCGCTTCCATCGGTGGGGATGAGGACCTCATCGTACTCTCCCACAGGCTGACTCTGATCAGTTGTACGAACCGAAAGGACAGGGACATCAGCGAGACGAATGACGCGTTCAGTCACACTACCCGCAATATAGCGATTCAGTCCCGTCCGGCCGTGCGTTCCCATCGTTATCATGTCAACATCGTGATCTTCCGCGTATTTGAGGATCGTCTCGGATGGCTCGCCCTTGACAACTGCAGTCGTCACCGGATCTCGTTCGCCAACGACGGCTTCGACTGCCTCAATTGCGGTTTCACCCTCGGCGATGAGTTGATCGTTGATACTCTGAACAAGACCTCCAGCGTCAAACATCCCAGCAGTACCCTGGATATCAACGACGTTGATTACATGAACTGTGGCATCGAACATCTGTGCGAGATAGTGCCCGTGTTCGGCAGCCCGAACAGAGTGATCACTACCGTCAGTCGGAATCAGGACGGTATCGTACATGGGGTTCTTTGCTCTAGGATGAGTCTGTGCCCACAATAAGTGCAGATGATTATCTTCACGAATCAAGAACACACGCAATATCTGAGTGGTCTAAAGAGGCGGATAGTTATACGAGGCGACAAAACCACTCTTTCACTTGCAGATGCCATTCCGAAAACGAGGTTTGTGTCACCAGTTGACTACACCCAATCAGTACTTACCCCGATAGAATGAACGGATTGTTCCGCCGGTATCTCGTCGTTCTCTTCCGATTTCTGCCCTTCGCGCTGGCGTTTCTCCGTGACAGGCGGCGATTCATTTTGTTCGGATCACCAAGACGAGTTGCTGACGAGATACATCGACAGCGAGCCGAACAGATCCGGGACACGATGCTCGAACTTGGACCGGCATTCATCAAGGTCGGACAGGTCCTCTCGACACGCCCCGATATCGTCCCACCGGTCTATGCCGACGTTTTCGGAACCCTCCAAGATGAAGTTCCCGAAGACGTGGGAGGAGATCCGAAGCAGGTCGTTGACGAAGAACTTGGCGACGAACTCGATCGGTCGACGCTCGAACCGATCGCCGGTGGATCGCTCGCGTACGTGTACACTGCCGACTATCGAGATGAGCGAATCGCACTGAAGGTGCGACGTCCTGGCCTGAAACCCGTGATCGAGCGTGATCTTCGGGTCGTCAGCGGACTAATTCCGCTGGTGAGCCTCTTCGCGAGCGAACGCCAGCAATATTCAATCAAAAAACGCCGCCGACGACTTCGAGGACATCATCTTGAACGAGCTGGATTTCGACCGAGAAGGGGCGATCATGGTTGATATCAGAGAGAATTTTGTCGACGACGATCGAGTCGTCATCCCTGATGTCTATGAAAACCTGTCCTCGGAGCGTGTGTTGGCGATGGAGTACCTGACCGGCCGGAAAATAACCGACGAGGACGCGTTCGACGATGTCGACGTGACACCACACGAGATGGCAACACGGATCATCGAGGTGTATCTGGAGATGGGCCTCGTCGACGGGGTGTTCCATGCTGATCCCCATCCAGGCAACCTTGCTATCACAGACGACGGCTGTCTGCTACTCTTCGACTTTGGGATGAGCGAACGCCTTCCAGCCACCGTGCAGGAGGATATCATCGGGCTCTATCGGGCGCTCGTCCGTCACGATGTGGACGACCTGGTCGACGCGCTCATTGCGCTCAACGTCCTCGAACCACACGTCAATCGTGCCGAGGTTAGCCGTGTTCTCGAACTCGTTATCGAGAATCTCGAAGGCCGATCAGAGATCACCTGGCGGATGATTATTACAGAGTTAACGACGATGCTTCGCGATTTTCCGTTTCGTATTCCACCGGACGTGATGCTACTTATTCGGGTCGGGACCGTCGGGGAAGGCGTCTGTCGACAGCTCGATCCGGAATTCGACTTCCTCGCAGTCGTTCGCTCATTCCTCGTCGAGCAGGGACTCATCGAGAGCGAACTCGATGCAATCATCGAAGAGACGTGGACTGACATTCGCCGATCGCTCCCTGCTCTGGCACGCGTCCCATCCCGATTCGATCGAACGTTGTACCGGCTCGAACGCGGTGAACTGGTCGTCCGTACGGAGCCAGTTGATGGACACAGGATGGGAGATCACAATCTCGGATACGCAGTGCTCGCCGGAGCGCTCGTCGTGGCAGCAGCAATTCTGACACTCCACGATCGACCGTACGAACTTCCTGTCCTTGCCGTCGCAGCTGGGTTTCTCCTCGTCTATCTCGTTCGGCGTCGGATGTCATAACACCCTGACTCAGTGGTTGTCAAAAAACAGATTATGGCCTTCGAGAAGGGAGACTGGGTGTCGTACGCTGCGTGTGGGATACCCTATTACGAGAAAAGCGATATCGACTCGCTAGACCACCTCCCTAAGATCACGCCTGACGCATTACGAACAAAACGGGACATCGATCTGCAGAGGAATCGCGAAACCGTTGGTATCGATCCCGAAACACAGAGGGTGACAGTTTCGACAAACAACGGGCGATTCAAGCAGCCGTACGACGAGCTTCTCATCGCGACGGGAGTACTGGCGATCGAACCGCCGTTCGGGGAAATGGATCTCAAAAGGCATCTTCACTATCCACAACATAGACAAGGCCGACACGTACGTACGCGAGACCCACCCCGAGACGGCAGCCATCGTCGGTGGTGACTACGTGGGGATCGAGATGGCCGAGACACTCGCCAGCCGCGGGCTGGAAATACACCTGTTCGAGATGCTTCCGGATATTCTGCAACCGTTCGGCAAGTCAGTCGCGACGGTCGTCGAAGACTATCTCCGAAAACAAGGCGTCGATCTTCATCTGGACACATCGTAGAAGGATTTGATGGCGAATCCAGAAGATTCCAGACGAGTAGGAATTGGCCTCTCGGTATATATGCACGTTCGGCAATGAACCACACGGAGGCAACAACAATGCCGATAGAAGACCTCGCCCGAACAGAAGTTGTCAGTGCCAGTCCCGAAACATCGGTCCCGGAACTCGCCCAACAGATGCGAGACGAAAACGTGGGGAGCGTCGTCATCGTCACGAACGACAACAGCCCGACCGGGATCGTTACGGACCGCGATCTGACGACGCGGGTGCTCGCCGAAGAGACCGCTCCGGCTGACCAGACTGCCGACGAGGTCATGTCGAGAGACCTTTGTGTAGTCGGTCCCGACGCAGGGTTCTACGAGGCCGCACAGGTGATGAGCGAGAATAGCGTTCGTCGCCTTCCCGTCTGCGACGATAACGACGAACTCGTGGGGATCATCACCGCCGACGATCTGACCGAACTCCTCGCCGACGAAAACCAGCAGCTGGCGTCGGTCATCCAGGCGCAACGGCCCGAATACTGAATTTAGTCCTTGACCGAAGTTGGGGGCACTGTCTGCTTTTTCAAAGGAACGTTGACATCAGTAAGATCCCAACGAACGCGTGCCAGACGATGGCTACGGCTTTAGCTTGTCGGGATGGGGTCGGACGAGGAGGATTCTGGAACAGGGCATGATAGACAAATATCGTCGCAACAACTGCCCCCGCAAGGAGTCCGACGCGCAAACGGAGGTCAGTAATCGTGCCAGCTAGCGCGCCCCCGCTGAGGCTAGCTGCAATAGCAGCCAGGATCTTGTCGTAGTAACCAAGCGAAACATCCAGCACCATCTCAATATTACGAAGCGAGAGGGGAAAGTATTCACCCGATTTCCGATAACTGAAACAAGCAGATCCGGTGAACGTTCACTTAATCTCCCCGAAGCTCTCTCTACCTCACGGTGAGCACTGGGACATCACTCGTTCGGACAATTCGCTCGGTCACGCTACCGATAAGATAGCGTTCGAGGCCGGTTCGGCCATGCGTCCCCATCGTGATAAGATCGATCCCTTCGTCGTCGACGTACTCCTGAATCGTACGATACGGAGTTCCCCGCACGACTTCTGTAACGACATCGAGGTTGTGATTCTCGCATGCGTCTTCGACTTCCGCGACGGCCTGCTTGCAGCCCTCTTCCAAGGTATCGAGCAGAGTTTGAATGCCGGGGCCGCCATCGTAAGCCACCGCGAAGGCAGTGGTGTCAATGACCGAGAGAGCGTGGACAGTTGCATCGAATTGTTCGGCAATACCGATCCCGTGGTCAACCGCTGGAGTCGCAGACTCACTGCCGTCTGTCGGAATCAAGATTCGATCGTAGTTTGAACGGTCGTCCGGTTCGTGTCGAGTCGTGAGAACAGGCACGTCACTCGTTCGAACGACACGTTCTGTCACGCTCCCAAGCAGCAATCGGTCAAGCCCAGTTCGTCCGTGGGTCCCCATCGAAACGAGGTCGATGTCGTGTTCTGCGATGTAGGATCGAATCGCTTCGTGGGGGATGCCGTGTTCGACTGCCGTGTGACACGTGACGGACAGATCCGAGAAGAGTTCTTCGAGACGGCCGACAGCCTCAGTGGCCTGTTGTTCGAACACTTCTCGTTGCTCTCCGATCGATGGGTTCAGGTCCGCAAGTGCGCTGCTGTACGACCGTTCATCAACGACACTCAGGAGATGAATCTGGCTATCGAAGGCCGTCGCGAGATTCAGTCCGTGTCGTGCCGCGGCTTCAGCCCCGTCACTACCGTCGGTTGGAACGAGAATGGTGTCGTACATTCAGGATTGTCCTCTCATGGTATTCCAGCACGGTTCCCATAAATCAATATCAAATCGTTTGAGAAACATTACTGAAAACTGCTCACGGTTCCGTCTGTTCGGTGTTCAGGGTCCCTTCTTCGGCCGTCTGCGCTTCACGCCACCACACCAACTCGAATTCGATGCTCTGTTTGGCCTCCATATCGCCCTCGGCCCAATCCGACTCACCCTCAAGTTTGAACGTGATCGGATCGACGGGATCGAGATCCACGCGTTGATCCCCAAGTTCGAGCATTACAGCACCGCCTCCGTCGAGCTGATCGGCTAATTGGCGGAGATACGAGGCGACTTCTGCCCGGGTTTTCTGCTCTTCTGTTTCAAGTTCTCCCATGACCGATATACGTCAAATACTCTGTTAAACAATGCCGGCAGATCCCACATCCCGGGAACACAGTTCATATGCGAGGTGTCAGGGCATCCAGATGATCCTTCTCGAACCATCCAGAAGGATGGAACGAAACAGATCAGGGACAAAAAACGAACCTCCCGTAACAGGGAAACGAAGTAAACGTTCGAAAAGAGAACGAACCGGTCCCGAGATTCGTCTTCCGGAGGACGGATTGAGAAAGGCAAGTACCGAAGTCTCCGAAAGGGGCCTTCGAGAAACCAAATTCGTCGGCTTCGGTCAACGCGTTTGGAAGAACTGTACGGACCGCGAAAAACGTCTCCCGTCTGGTCCAAATCCCACCCTCGATGTCTGTTCTCGACGCTCAGTTGCTGCTTTGGAGTTATGTCATCAAAAAATAGAGCATACGATGGCCAAATCAGACTTTGAGACCTTGACAGCGCCGAAGACGTCAGCGAGGACCGTACATTGGGAGCCAAAGACCGACTTCGAGCCTGTCGACGTGCTGAATGAAGCAGCCGCAACACAGGAGGCGAGAACACGTCACCGGGGCTCGTACCCCGAGAGACTGCCGATAGGTCGGTCGTCATGACATCGGAGACGGTCGTTTGATCTCACTCTTTGGAGGGCACAGTACTCGCATCTTTGAGAGTCACGATACCGACGAGTTCATCGTCATGCATGGCAGTTGACATCCTCCTCCGCCTGAAGGCGGAGGAATCCCGACCGCAGTTGGGATATTACGGTTTGCAGTCTACCACTTGTTCCTGCGGTTGGAATCCGCGAGACAAGTCATACAGGTAGACTCCGGGCTGTGCCAACCAGCCGGTACTCCTATCCCCACCCAAATCGGGCGCAGACTCGGAGTTACTTGTACTGTCGTTGATGTCGAGACGGGTGTTCTCCGCCCCGTTCACGTCCGCGTTGAACGCCGCATCACACTTCGCGCATACGTACAGGCCGCGCTCAACACGCTGACTCTCATCTTCTCTCCCACAAACGCAACACGTCTCGGATCGTGAGAATCCCGTTGACACATGATCATAATACGATATCGCAAGCCAGATCGAGAGGCTTGTCGTCGGAGGTCCTCGGGGGAATGGCTAACAATGTGACGCTGCAAACATCGGGTATGTCACAGGTTGATGTGTTGCTCGATTGTTTTCACTCAGCGTCCTCGTTGACAGTGGTGTGCCATGACGATCCGGATCCTGACTGTCTGGCGGGGGCGATGGCTCTGAAACTGTTGGCGAGCGAGAGCGGTATCGACACTGTAGATATTCTGTACGGAGGAACGATTTCACATCAGCAGAACCGGGCGTTCGTCAACGTATTCGATATCGAACTCCAGCAGTACTCCGAGGAGCTCCGGGAAGCGAATGAACTCGTGGCGTTTGTTGATCATTCGCTCCCGGGAAACCATAATTCAGTCCCAGCCGAGACAGCGGTTGACATCGTTATCGATCATCATCCGACAGATCACCCGATTCCAGCGGAGTTCGTCGATATTCGCGAGGAATATGGGGCGACAGCGACGATCCTTACCGAATACATCCGAGAGTCACCTATCGAGATGACGACACGCATCGCTTCAGGACTTCTCTTTGGTATCCATCGAGATTGTCTCGACTTCATTCGCCAGCCGACGACTCACGAGTATGGCGCTGGAGAATATCTCGACCCGCGAGCAGACATCGAGATGCTCCGCGAACTCTACGGGGCGTCGTTCACTGCTGCCACCGTCGATGTTGTCGGTGACGCGATCCAGAACCGAGTGAAACGAAATGCCTGTCTCGTCTCCTGTATCGGACGGACAGCAGGTCACGACGCGCTCACGCAGGCGGCCGACTATCTCCTCAACATCGAAGGGGTCAGCGTCGTGCTCGTGTGTGGGATCGTCGACGACGAGGTCCAACTGAGTGCGCGGTCAATCCGGAAGGATATCGACTTGGGTGAACGACTTCGGGAAGCGTACGGGGACATCGGGCAGGCTGGTGGCCACAAGACGATGGCTGGCGGACAACTCTCGCTGGGACGGCTCAACGACGTCACTCACGAGGAGTCCGAGGTGGTGGAAATGATCAATAAGCGGGTTCGTCGTCGCTTCTTCGACGTCATGGGAGTCGCCGCCGACGAGAACGGAGCGGGAGTGTAGCGACAGTTCTGCTCCCGCTGGTTTTGGACTTGCCTGGCTGAATACTGCCGTCGAACGCGAGTGGTGGTGCCACCCGAGTGCCGTTCCGCTCCAGGGCTACGGCGCACAAATGCACAGACGTCACCGAGTCCTGTTCCCACAGAACACCTCGTCCCTTCGTCAGGTTTGATCCCCTCTCACGGTCAAATCCGTGGGCTTGTGTCTCAAAAATTTGGCTCTGTTGAAATCCTATTCTTCAGATATATTCTCGTCTGAAACAACTGGTCGCTGAGGACTTTGAACTGACCGCTGATAGTTCTGTTATTGATCGGTAATGTATTCGCTGGTCTGCTGAATACAATCCGATATCTCGCAAAGGAAAACCTGTCATCTCACCTATATCCCTGATGGGCTGCAAACAGAATCACAGGCAAGCGGCGTGGCTACTCACCTTGGGTGCTGAGTGCTGCGTCTCGGTGCTCCGGCACCGCTCCCTCCGCCGCTGGTGCGAGTCGAACCGTGACTGTTGTCCCGTCATCGACGGTGGTGGTCACCTCGCCACCAAGTCCGGTGACGATCCAGTTGACTATCCACAGTCCAAGCCCCGACCCGTGCTCTAAGGGCGTCTCGCGCCCCACTTCCAATACATACCGTTCCATCTCAGGTAAACCTGGGCCGCCATCCTGAACACGAATGGCCACCTCGTCATCTTCTGTCATCTCTATACCGTATGTTACTCCAGAAGAATCGCCGTACTGTGCGGCATTCTCTCCGAGTTCCCGCAGGACCAACCGCAGGGTTTCGGTTGCCATCACATCCTCGCAGGGAGCAGCCTCAATGCTGAATTTGGTCTCGGGGAACTCCGTTCGCAATTCCGCCACAACTGCCTCAACATCCGCCAGCACATCACGCGGAGCGAGCGGCTCGGAGTTATCTACCGCCGTCTGGAAGTCCTGTGCTTTCTCGCTCAGGGCAGTGATCTCTGAACTCTTCTCACTGATTTGCCGTGCCATCTGGGCGGTCTCGCCCTCGGTTCGCTCTGTGACCATCTCGGCAAGTCCCATAATCACGCCCATATCGTTCCGGAGGTTGTGTCGGAGGACGCGGTTGAGCACCCCGATTAGTCGGTCACGGCGCTTTTTGGCCGTGATATCGTCTTGAATCCCAACGTAATGGGTCACATCCTCAGCGTCAGCGCCTGTAACGGGGGCAATCGTCAGTTGATTCCAGAACGGCGTTCCGTCGGCACGGTAGTTGAGAATCTCTGTCCGAATCGGGGTATCCGACTCGATTGCTTCGCGTATTTCGGTCACTGTAGCATCGTCGGTCTCCTCACCTTGGAGGAACCGGCAGTTGTCCCCCAGTACTCGCTGTGTGGGGTACCCCGTTAGCCGCGCGAACCCTTCGTTGGCATAAATGATGGGGAGGTCCGGTTGGTCCGCGTCGGCGATTGTAATGCCGACCGTTGACTCTTCTAGGGCCCGACTCTTTATGTGCAGGTCGCGCTCGCGTTCCTTGCGGTCAGTGATATCCTGGAAGACACCCCGCGCCGCGACGATCTCTTCGTCCTCGGCGTACACTGGGCGTCCGATCATCCGCACCCATCGAACCGTCTCGTCGCTGGTCACGATCCGGAGTTCTAAATCGTAGGGCTCGCCTTCGGTAGTGAGTTCTTCGAAGGCATCGCTGATGATCGATTGGTCGTCCGGATGATAGAAATCAAGCCCTTCCGAGAGTGTGGGCTCGTACTCCGGTGGAAGACCGTGGATGCGACAGACCTCGTCGGACCACCGGAGCGTTTCCGAGCGGAGGTCGTACTCCCAGCCGCCGAGGTTGGCGGCTTCCTGCGTTTGCTGGAGGAATTCCGTGGTCCGCGCCAGCTCCTGTTCGTGCTCGCGCCGGGCCGAGATATCCCGAACTATGCCTTGGACGAATTCCTGGCCGTCGATATCCACAGAACTAACGCTCATCTCGATGGGACAGTCGGTTCCGTCAGCACGCCTGATATATAACGGCGTGCCGTCGGCAAACCGGTCGCGTGGACCGTCCGAGAAGTTGGTGCCGAACAGTTCGGCGTACCGGTCACGCTCTTCGGGTGGATGCAAGTCAAGGATCGACATGTCCTCCAGTTGGGATTGGGCGTAGCCGGTCAGGTCGGCGGCCCGCTCGTTGACCTCGGAGATCGTTGCAGTGTCAGCGTCAGCGAGAAACACGGCATCGGGGGCCTGCTGGAGGAGTGTCTCGTATTTGTTCTCGGCTCGTTTTCGGGCTTGCTGTGTCTCGGTGATGCGGTGTTCGTGGTGGGCAGATTCGATTTCGCGTCCGAGGAGTCTGGCGAGGAGTTCGACGACGGCTTTCTCCTCGTTAATAAAGGTACTCTCGCGTGGGTCTCGGGAAGAAAAACAGACTGTGCCGTACACGTCGCCGTGGACGAAAATCGTTGTGCCGAGGTAGCAGTCGAGTCCGTGTTGCTGGTATGCGGGGTCGTCGGCCCACCCCTCCTCAGGGGCGTCGGTGAGTGCGACAGGACCCTCAGTATCGATGACCCGTCGGCAGTACGTCGTCGCGCGATCGAGTGTCGCACCATCAGTGAGATGAGGGTTGTTTCCATCGCTGGCGACGACGGTATCTGTCCTAGAACCGTCGTCACGACGCTGGATGTGGCCATGTTCGACCCCTAAGAACTCTCGCCCTAGTTCGAGGGCGCGGCGTTGTTTTTCGGCTAGTGATAGGGCCGAATCGTCCATCACCTCGTAGAGACGGTGATAGACAATAGTATCTTGAGACACATTATCAACAAACATACATACGAGTATTAATCTGTTGCAGAGGACAGAATGTGGGCCGGCTTAGACAGGCTGCTACCCAGCTTGATAGATTGTTCTCCTGTATCTAGCAGTATTTCCGACTCTACTTCTCGGACGCTCTTGCATGGAACGACTGATAGATAGCTCGTGCTAGTAGTACGAGATATCGGGTGGAATCGCTCGGTACGAGATCGTCGTCGACGCGGCTGACACTCACAAAGCCCCAGCCGCGAGGACTCGGGGGCCTCGTTGCGCTCCTCGGTCGCTCGTTTCACTCGCTCCCTG
>NZ_WPCE01000007.1 GCF_009742825.1 Halorubrum sp. CBA1125 | reverse complement strand
CGAGGTCGATCCCGTACGGACCCTGTCCGCGCTCGACGAGGCGCTGCCCTCGGCCGTTCCGACGCTCGTCGACTGCCCGCGGCGCCGGCCCGGACGTTGCGGCGCCGCTCCGCGTCGCCGACCGGTCGCTCCTGGTGACGCCGCTCCGCAGGGCGGCGCTGCAGGACGCCGCGAAGACGGCCGCGATCGCCCGTCGGCTCGACTGTCCGCCGGTCGGCGCCGTCGTGGTGCGATCGGCGTCGGTCCCCGACGCGTCGCTGCCCTGCTCGGCTGTCCGGTGGTCGGCCGGGTCCCGAAACGGGATCCCCGACCGCTCTCTGCGGCGCGGTTCGAACCGCCTACGACGACGTCGCGTCGCGGCTCGCCGCCGGGTACGGGGCCGGGACAGTGGCGCGTCGCGTGAGACGGATCGGCGCCGGGCCCGGCGGCGATCCGGCCGGCGACGATCGCGGCTCGATCGACCGCTCCCGGCACCGACAGAGCCAAACGTCCGGGGACGGCAGCGATCGTATGGACGCGCTCTCGACCGGGATCTCCGTGCTTGACAGGCAGTTCGGAGGCGGGCTCCCGGCCGGCAGCGTCGTCGCGCTGAAGGCGGAGCCGGCGAGCCAGTCGGAGCTCCTCCTGGAGCGGTTCGCTCGCCCGCGACCGTGTCGCTACCTGACGACGGTCCGGTCCGTCGACGCGGTCGAGAGCGAACTCGAAGGCGCCGGCAGCGACACGACCGTCGCGGCGGTCGACGAGGAGGACCCGCTGGGAGAGGTCCTAGAGGCCGGGGGGGCGCTCGGCGACAACGAGACGCTCGTCGTCGATTCGATCGGGCCGCTCGAGGAGACCGACGCGGCGCGGTACGGCGGCTTCCTCGGCGACCTTCGACAGCGAGTGGTCGACATCGACGGCGTCGCCGTGCTCCACGCGCTCAAGGGGGGGCCGACCTCGCAGAGCCGGATCGTCTCCGAGCAGATCGCCGACGTGGTCTTGGACCTCCGGACGACGGTCACCGGCACGGAGATCGCGAACCGGCTCGTCGTCCCGAAGTTCCGCGGCGGTGCCGCGCTCGAGGAGCCGCTCAAGCTGAAGCTCACGGACACGGTGACGATCGACACGAGTCGCGACATCGCCTAGCCGCGACCCCGTCGGATACGGGGTTCGAGGGGCCGCCTCCGACTTAAAATACCGCCGCAGCGGCGAGTACGACGACGCCCGCGAGCACCGCGGTGACGGCCCAGTTCCGCGGGTCGTCGAGCGGCCCGTACGGACCGCCCTTCCGGGAGAAGAGGTACGCCGCGTACACGGCGAGCGGCGCCAGCGTCGGGAGCGTCGCGACCTCGACGACGCCGACGACGCCGGACAGAAGCGCGATCGCGATCGTGGTCCCGCCGGCCGCGGCGGCGACGAGGACGTCGTCGCGCGCCCGTTCGATCTCCATGGGCGTCAGTGGGGCGACGGCGGAACTACTCCTCGTCGAGCTCGTCGTCGAGTTCGTCGACGATCTCGTCGGCGTCGACGTCGACGTCTTCGAGCGCCTCCTCGATGTCGCCGGCGCCGGCACCGCCCATCCCGCCCATCATACCGCCGAGACCGCCCATCCCGCCGCCCTCGATGACCTCCTCGACGACGACGCGGTCGAGGTCGAGTCGGCTCATGAGGTCCTGGGCGATCTGCTGTTTCTGGAACATCCACTGCTGGTTCATCTGCATCGCCTGGGTCGCGGTGACGTAGAGCACGTCCTTCGTGACCGCTTCGGTCTCGACGACTTCCTCGCCGTCGTCGTCCTCGGTGACCGTCTCTTCCTCCTCGGTCACGGTCTCGATCCGGACCTCGGGGGCGTCCTGGAGGTACATCCCGAGCATGCCGGCCGCCTGCTCTTCGCGGTCGTCGATCTCCGCTAAGATCTCGTACTCGTACTCGAGGTCCTCGCCGGCCAGCGGGTGGTTGAAGTCGACGCGGGCGCGGCCGCCGATGATCGTCTCGAGGTAGCCCTGTTGGCCGTCGATCTGGACCTGGGCGCCGGGGTACCGGCTGTCCTCGGGGATCTTGTCGGCCTTGACGGTCTCGACCTCGTCGGGGTCGTACGCGCCGAAGGCGTCCTCGGCGGGCACGTCGACGACGCCCTCGTCGCCGACCTCGGCGCCGACGAACGCCTCGTCGACGGCGGGGAAGACGTGACCGGCGCCGATGGCGATGGTGCGCGGCTCGAACTCGTGTTCGTCGGTGTCGATCTCCGCCTCCTCGGCGACCGCCTCGTCGGTGGTGTCGATGACGCGGTCGTCGTCCGCGGTGCGGATCGTGTACGCGACTCGCACGAAGTCGCCGTCCGCCAGCCCGGTGTCCTCGGTCTCGGCGTCGGTTTCGGCTTCGGTCTCGGCCTCCTCGGCCTCGGCCGCGTCCGCTTGCTCCTGGTCGCTCATACCCTGAAGGTCTCCCGTTGCACCCTTAAGGCGCACGGTTCGACCCGGAGCCGAGAGCCGTCGCCCGTCGCCACACGCGGGGGCGGCTTCACGGTCCTTTTCACCGCCGCCGCCGGAGGCGTGGTATGTACGAGGTCGAGATCAAGGTCCCGGCGGACCTGGACGCGGTCCGCGATCGCCTCCGGGAAGCCGGGGCCGAGCGCGTCGACGCCCGTCGCCAGCGCGACGTGTACTACGACGCCCCGCACCGCGACTTCGCGGCGACCGACGAGGCGCTCCGCGTCCGGCGCGAGACGTCGCTCGCGGCCGAGGGGGACGAGAAGCGACAGGGAAACCGCGAGACCGACCGCGAACCCGCCGAAACCGACGCGGAGACGGCGAAGATCACGTACAAGGGGCCGCTGCTCGACGACGATTCGAAGACCCGCGCCGAACACGAGACCGCCGTCGACGACGGCGAGGCGATCGCCGAGATCGTCGCCGGACTGGGATTCGAGCCGGCGGCGACCGTCGAGAAGCGCCGGGAGTTCTGGTCGTACGACGGGTTCACCGTGACGCTCGACGCCGTCACCGACGTCGGCGAGTTCGTCGAGATCGAGCGCGCGGTCGGGGACGCCGCCGCGATCGAGACCGTCCGCGACGAGGCGCTCGACGCGCTCGATCGGCTCGGGCTCGACGGCGACGACCAGGTTCGGACGTCGTACCTCGAACTGCTCCTCACCGAGGAGTGACGGAGCGGAACGGTGAGACGGGCGCAGAATCGCAGATGAGACGGACGCGGTTTTTGAAAGGCAGGCTCACGCGAGCGGTCCCCGCGCTCTGTTACGGGTCTTCGGGACGTTTCTTCGCGAGGACGGTTCGGTCGAACTCGCAGACGAGGACGTCGTCGTCGTCCTCCTCGTCGATCGTGAACGCCTCGACGCGCATCGTGACGATCCCCCGTTCGCCGTCGCTCGTCTCCCGCTTGTCGGTGACCGTCGACCGCGCGCGGACCGTGTCGCCGTGGAAGACCGGGTTCGGGTGCTCGACGTCGTCGTACGAGAGGTTCGCGACGATGGTGCCGTCCGTCGTCTCCGGGATAGACAGCCCGACCGCGAGCGACATCGTGTAGAGCCCGTTCACGAGCCGCTCCCCGAACCGCGTCTCGGCGGCGAACGCGCCGTCGAGGTGGAGCGGCTGCTGGTTCATCGTCATGTCACAGAAGCGCTGGTTGTCGGCTTCGCTTATCGTCCGGCGCTTCGCGTGCTCGATCGTCTCGCCGACCTCGAACGCCTCGTAGTAGCGTCCCGTCATGGGTGCGCCGACTCCTGCGGCCGTCAAATGCCTACCGCTCGCGGAGCGGGGGCGGTCAGTCGGACGGATCCGCAGCCGAGTCCCCGGAACCGACGGTCCGCGGAGCCGCCCCGATTTATGGTCGCTCGGACGGACCGCCCGACATGGCGCGACGAAGCCTCCTGTTCTCGCCGGGCGACCGCCCGGAACTCATGCGGAAGGCCCCCGAGACGGACGCCGACGTGCTCTGTTTCGACCTCGAAGACGCGGTCGCCCCCGCCCGGAAAAACGAGGCACGCGAGGCCGTCCGGGACGTGCTCGTCGATCCCGCGTTCGACCCAGACGCGGAGGTGTGCGTCCGCCTGACCGCGGCCGAGCCGGCCGCGGACCTCGACGCCTGGTCGGGCGAGGGACGGACGGCGACGAAACCGACGACACCGGCGGGGATCTGCGACTCGACGCGGTGATGCTCCCGAAGGTGGAGACGGCCGCGCGCGTCGAGGAGGTGAAGTCGCTGTGTGCGGAGCGCGGGCTCGATCCGGCCGTGTTCGCGCTGATCGAGACCGCGGGCGGCGTCCTCTCCGCGGACTCAATCGCGACCGCCGACGCGACCGACGCGCTCGTCTTCGGTGCCGAGGACCTCGCCGCCGACGTGGGGGCGACCCGGACCGACGAGGGGACCGAGGTGCTGTACGCCCGCGAGCACGTCGTCCTGGCGGCCGGCGCCGCCGACGTCGACGCGATCGACACGGTGTACACGGACTTCTCGGACGCGGCGGGACTCCGCGAGGACGCCAAGTTCGCGCGCACGCTGGGCTACGACGGGAAGCTGGCGATCCACCCGTCGCAGGTGACAACGATAAACGAGGCGTTCACCCCCGACCAGGACGAGATCGAGTGGGCGGAGGCGGTGCTCGCTGCCCGCGAGGAGGCTGGGCGCGAGGGGCGAGCGGTGTTTCAGGTCGACGGCGAGATGATCGACGCCCCGCTGGTCGCACAGGCGGAGCGGATAGTCGAGCGCGCGGCGGCAGCGGACCGTTGAGGCCGCTGACAGAGCGTCGCGCCCGCCGGAGAACCGGTGCGTTCGCCGGAGGACCGTAACGCTCCCCAGAGACCGTTCTCGTTCTCGGGCTCACCCGTCGAGAGCGCCGAGATGACGTTACCGTACCACATTCTGTCCACTCTCTACGTTCGTCCACTCTCCCCACGTTCGTCCACTCTCCTGTCGACGCGGGCGTGTACAACTTCCGGATCGATATTCCGATCGCGGGATCAGCCGTCACAATTAAACCGGATCCATCTGGACGTTCAGGTATGGCTGACCAAGCCAACCCGTTCGAGAGTCTGCAGGAACAGGTCGACGACGCCGCGGTCGCGGTCGACGTGTCACCGGGCGTCCTGAAGCGACTGAAGAACCCGGAGCGGGTGCTGGAGACGAACCTGACGTTCGAACTCGACGACGGCTCGCTGGAGACGGTCCGCGCGTACCGGTCGCAGTTCAACGGCGACCGCGGGCCGTACAAGGGGGGGATCCGCTACCACCCGGGCGTGACGCGCGACGAGGTGAAGGCGCTGTCGGGGTGGATGGCGTACAAGTGCGCGGTCGTCGACCTCCCCTACGGCGGGGGGAAAGGCGGGATCGCGATCGACCCGGCCGACTACTCCGAGACGGAACTGGAGCGACTCACCCGGGCGTTCGCGACGGAGATTCGGCCGCTGATCGGCGAGGACCGCGACATCCCCGCGCCGGACGTCAACACCGGCCAGCGCGAGATGAACTGGATCAAAGACACCTACGAGACCTTAGAGAACACGACCGCGCCGGGCGTCATCACCGGGAAGGCGCTCGACTCGGGCGGCAGCGAGGGACGCGTGGAGGCGACGGGGCGGTCCGTCGCCATCTCCGCGCGCGAGATATTCGACTGGCTCGACCGCGACCTCGACGGTGCGACCGTCGCGGTGCAGGGGTACGGCAACGCCGGGTCGATCGGGGCCAGCCTGATCGACGACCTCGGCGGCGACGTCGTCGCCGTCTCGGACTCGTCCGGCGGGATCTACGACGCGGCCGGCGTCGACCCGGACGCGGTGAAAGCCCACAAGAACGAGACCGGGTCGGTCACCGGATACGGCGACACCGAGACGGTCACGAACGAGGAGCTTTTGACCCTCGACGTCGACCTGCTGGTCCCGGCCGCGCTGGAGAACGCGATCGACGGTGACCTCGCCGAGGCGGTGGAGGCAGACGTGATCGTGGAGGCCGCGAACGGACCGCTCACGCCCGACGCCGACGACGTGCTCGGCGAGCGCGACGTCTGGGTCGTGCCCGACATCCTCGCGAACGCCGGCGGCGTCACCGTCTCGTACTTCGAGTGGGTGCAGAATCGACAGCGGTTCTCCTGGTCCGAATCGCGGGTCAACGAGGAGCTCGAACGCGTTATCACGGAGTCGTTCGACGGGCTTGTCGACGCCTACGAGGCGACCGACGTGCAGAATCTCCGGACCGCCGCCTACGTCGTCGCGATCGAACGAATCGTGAACGCCTACGATCAGGCCGGCTCCTGGCCGTAGCGCTCCTCGGGCTCGGAAGAGCCCCCACACTGGAACCGTCGACGAAAGCCCGATCGCAAAAAGAGCCGCTCAACCGAGCACGTACCGGAGCGCCGGGAAGCGCTCGACGAGCGCCTGTCCGCCGACGTCCAGCCGCTCGATGCGGGCGTCGAGGCCGAGGACCCGCCCCGCGCCGAACGCGGCGACCGTGAGGAACACGATCACGTAGACCAGCGTCGAGTCGAACAGCGCGAAGACGTCGCCGGTCCAGCCGCCGAGGTAGAACAGCGCCATCTGGACGGCGCCGCCGAGGGCGGCCAGCCGGACGAACGCGCCGGCGATCAGCGCGACGCCGACGAGCACCTGCGTGGCCGGGACGAAGACGTTCGCGAACTCCACGAACCACGGCGTCGCGGCCATCGCCCCGTACAGGCCGCTGACCGGGCTCGCCGGGTCGACGTTCGCGAGGTAGCCGCTCGCCTCGAACGGCCACTCCGCGACCTTGCCGAGGCCCGCGAACAGGATCATCCCGCCGATCGTCGCCCGAAGCAGGACGATGAACAGCGCCGACAGCGAGTGCGCCTTCCCCAGCAGCGTGATCCCGCCGAACTCCCCGCCGAACTCGTTGGTGGTTTTCGTTGACATCGTGTCTCTCCTCACTTCGGAGTAGCGCGTACGGGGGGATAAACCGCGAAGGGCGTTCCCTCCGCGGGAGAACCGCGTCCGCGGTTCCCCCGGTTGGGTGGGTCTTTAAGTACACACTGAGAGTCGCGAGCGTGAGCGTGTTCGCAAGAACAGTTATGTGAGAGACACACCACGTGTGCGTGATGGCCCGCTTGGAGCGACTTCGGGTGTTTCCAGTGAAAGGACTGGACGGGATCGACGTCGAAGCGGCCGCGATCCTCGAGGGAGGGACACTGGAACACGACCGCGAGTTCGCGCTGTTCGACGCCGAAGGGAACGTCCTCAACGGGAAACGGACCGAGCGAGTACACGAACTCGCGACCGATTTCGTCCCCGGATCGAGTGCGTTGCGAGTCGAGACACCCGACGGTGACGTGCAGCGATTCGATCTGGACGCGGAACCCGAGCAAGCGGCGCGATGGTTCAGTTCCTGCTTCGAGACGGCGGTGACGCTCCGGAGAGACTCGTCGCTTGGATTCGTCGATCGGCGCGAGATGGGACCGTCAGTCGTCAGTACGGCCACGCTCGAAACGGTCGCCTCGTGGTTCGACGAGATGACGGTCGACGGCGCTCGTCGCCGTCTTCGAGCGAACGTCGAGGTCGCGGGCGTGCCGGCGTTCTGGGAGGACCGGTTCGTCGGCGAGGGATCACCGGACTTCGAAATCGACGGCGTTCGCCTCGAGGGTGTGACGCCCTGTGGCCGGTGTGTCGTTCCACAGCGTGATCCGGACACCGGTGAACCGATCCCCGAGTTCCGCGAACGATTCGTGAAGAGACGCGAGGCCACGTTTCCCGAGTGGGCCACCGATGACGCGTTCGACCACTATTACTCGCTGATGATCATCACGCAAGTACCCGAACGCGATCGCGGGGAGACGATCCGCGTCGGCGACGAGGTTACCGTACGCGGGTGATCTCTGGAAAACCAGGGTCTACGAGTACGCCGACTCCGGAGTGAATTTGCGGAGATGCGAGGAGAAAGCCGCGTTCGCACAAGGAAGATGTCAAGGCCAGAGCCCGCGCGTCTCGTGGGCTTTTGCGACCCGTGATAGCGCGACGATATACGCCGCATCGCGCCACGTCACGTCCCGCGACTCGAATTCCTCGCGGATGTTCTGCCAGGCTGCCAGCATCTCCGTTTCCAATTCGTCGTTGACGCGGTCGAGCGACCAGGCGCGCCGATTGATGTCCTGTAGCCACTCGAAGTAACTCACCGTCACCCCGCCGGCGTTGGCCAGAATATCCGGAATCACCGGGATATCTCGCTCGGCAAAAATAGCACTCGCCGCAGTCGTCGTCGGCCCGTTGGCACCCTCGATGATGACGTCCGCAACAACGTCGTCCGCGTTGTCCGCCGTCAGGACGTTCCCGATCGCTGCCGGAATCAACACGTCGACGTCGAGTTCCAGCAACTCGTCGTTCGTCACCGTCTCCGGAGCCTCGTGGGTCATCACCGCCTCCGGCTCCTCGTGATGGGAGGGGATCGTGTGCGTATCTAGCCCGTTCGCATCGTAGATCCCACCGTTGACGTCACTCACTGCGACGACGTTTGCACCCCAGCCATCGAGCAACTTCGCGGCGTTCGAGCCGACGCTCCCGAAGCCCTGGACTGCAACCGACGTTTCCCCGATGTCCTTCCCGTAGTAGTCGATCGCCTCACGAGCGATGATCGCGACGCTCCGGCCCGGTGCCGCATCACGCCCTTTGCTGCCGCCAACGATGGGGGGCTTTCCCGTGACCACCCCTGGAATCGTCTCACCTTCCTGCATCGAGTAGGCGTCCATCACCCACGCCATCGTCTGGGGGTCGGTCCCCATGTCGGGAGCAGGGATGTCCTTCGTCGGCCCGATGACCGCTCGGATCTCGTCGGTGAACCGGCGCGTCAGCTGTTCTTTCTCGTCGTCGGTGAGGTCTTTGGGGTTCACCGCGATACCGCCCTTCGCGCCGCCGAACGGGATGTCCATCACGGCGCACTTCCAGGTCATCCACATCCCGAGGCCGACACACTCCTCGCGCGTGACGTCGGGGTGGTACCGGAGACCACCCTTGAACGGACCGCGAACGCTGTCGTGCTGGGCACGATACCCGGTATAGACCGCCACGTTGCCGTTCTCGCGCTCGATAGGGACGGTAACCTCCTGGACTTTCTTGGGGTGCTTGAGTCGCTCGACGACGTTCTGATCGATGTCGAGATGGGCGGCGGCGTGCTGGAGCTGTCGCCGCGCCGTCTCCAGCGCGGACTCCGGTTCCCTCGTCTGTTCGTGCGTCCCTTCGTGCGCCTCGTCGTCGCGAGGTGTCGTCGATGGCGAGGCCATCGTTACTCGATCGGTGTGTGTCGATTCCGCATCTCACCGGCACAGTCGGGGCACGTGCCGGGGTTCTTCTCGACGAGCACGACGTTCCCGCACTCGAAGCACTCGTAGGGCGATTCCTCGGCCGGCGTCTGGTCGATGTCCCTCATGGATGATCGAGCGTCCCTGCTGTACCGCGCAGAGCACTCTACAAGGGAATAATGAGGATATAAGGGTATATCTAGTAGTTGAGCATCGAACCACGGAGTGCGTGGTGGGGGTTACTATTCAAGCAACGGGGAGGTACCGAACCCCGTCGGCTACTCCAGGCCCATGGGCGTGCCGACGTACACGCGTGGAAGCGACAGGGAGTGGCAATCGGTGTGTCGAACGCTGTGTCAATCGGTGTGTCGAGTGGAGATCGGCGTGTGGTCGTCGATAAGCGCCGCGAACAGTTTCCGCTGTGCGGCTCGGATATGCTGGTAGAAGGCCTGAGGAGAGATGTCCAGCGAGTCTGCGACGGCTTCGCCGGTCGCCTTCCGCGGCGATTCGAAGAATCCGCTGTAGTACGCCGTCTCGACGACTTCCAGTTGTCTGTCAGTCAGGCGGTCGAGGACCGACGCGTAGAATCCGTGCTCGGACGCCTGTTCGCGCGTCTGCTTCGACGTGAGGTCGACATCGTCGAAGCGCTCGCTGACGAACCGCGAGACGTGCCTGACCTCGGCGCCGCCGGAGACGTCGACGATCAATCTCGTGCCCGATCGGGAGGTCGATACGCTCCGCAGGACGGCTCCGTGGTCGGCCAGTTCCGTCGCGAGGAACGGCTCAGAGAGTTGGATCCGCAGCACGCCCCCGGTATCACCGCCGCGAATCCGCTGTACGTCCTCGACTGCCCTGAGGCCGCCCGCCGCGTCGACGACGGCGTCCAGTGGTGCGTCCTCGACGGTGACGAACACGTAATTTCCGTTCGCGGTCTGCTGGACGCCGCCATCGTAGGTGAGCGTACAGTCAGCAGCGCCAGCCAACCGCGTGAGCACGAACGAGGGGTCGGAGACCGCGTACTCGAGCCGAGTCATCGACGTGGTCAGGAGCGCGCGCTTGCGCTCGCTTGCGCTGATGGCGGCCGCGATGGTCTCACCGAGTTCCGCGAGCACGGTCTGGACGGTCTCGTCGAACGCGTCCGGCGTCTCCGCGTACACCGTCAGGACGCCGTACGAGAGGTCGTTGTACAAAAGCGGGATGCTCAGCACGGAGAGCAGGTCACGCGAGATAGCGTCCTTGCGCCACGGGGCCGCGCGGAGGTCGGCTGCAACGTTCGAGACGAGCGTCACCGCTCCCGTCGCCGCGGTCCGACCCGCAGGCTCGACGCCGTCGTCGGACACGGGGAACGATCGCGAATCGAGGTATCCCCGGTCCGTCCCCGCCCACGCCTGCGGCGTCACTGTCTCCCTCGCGCCATCGAGGGTACCGATCCAGGCGAACTGGAAGCGTCCGTCGGCGGTGAGTCGTTCACAGACGGTGTGGTCTATCTCCTCGCGGGTCTCGGATTGCACGAGCGCCTGATCTATCTCGCGGATGGTCCCGTTGATCCGATTGAGCGCCGTGAGCTGGGCGTTCCGTCGCTGGAGTTCGCGGTCCTGTTCGCGAAGCTGGGATTCCCGGTCGACCCGGTCGAGTGCCGCCTCAGCGGTCGCCGCGAGGAGGTCAGCGAGCTCCCGCGTGACGTCGTCGAAAGCGCCGACGTCGGTCGACCCGGCGACGAACACGCCGTGGTTCCCGAGCGGGATGTACGCCGCGCTCCGGAGGTCAGTCGCGGGGTTAGTGAGGCGGTCTGCGTCGTGGACGTCCTCGAAAAAGAGGGCCTCGTTCTCGACGAAACTGTGGCTGGTGAGGTCACGGCCGTCGGCGTGGACGGACGGGAGTGGTCCGTGGGCGTTCCGCATCGCCGGCGAGGCCGCGGCGGCCTCAAGGTGGTTGTCGTCGGCGTCGAAGAGGTAGACGGCGCTGGCGTCGAGGTCGAGGACGTCGGGGGTGTCGTCGACGACGTGCCGGGCGATCTCCTGGTGTGTTTCGGCGTACAGGAAGTCACGCGCGGTCTCCTGGAGGGTGGCGAGGGCCTGCTCGCGCTGCTTGCGCTTCGTGATGTCCCGACAGCTGTACAGCAGCGTGCCGTCCTGGATGGCCACCTCGCGGACGTTCACCAGCAGCGTGTGTTCGCGGCCGGCTTTGTCCGTGGCCGTGGTCTCGAGGTTCTTCAGAACGCCCGCCTCGGCGAGTTCCTCGCGGTCGAAGAGATCGTCGCCGAGCAGGTTCTCGATGGTACCCAACTCGCGGATCTCGTCGGCGGTGTACCCGAAGATGAAGTGGACGTTCGGACAGACGTACGTGTACGCGCCGTCCTCGTCGGTGATGAGGACGGTGTCGGTCATGTTGTTGAGCGTGACGCGGTGGAGTTCCTCGGACCGTCGGAGTTCCCGCTCGAGGTCGACACGGTCGGTGATGTCGACGCTGTCGACGATGATCGAGACGAGGTCACCGCGTTCGTCGGTGACCGGCTGCACGGAGAGCTCCAGCACGCGATGGCTAGTCACGGCGTCCTGAATGACGACGGCGTGCCCGAACTCGCCGCGTCTCGCCGTGTCGACGAGGCGACGGATGTCGGCGCTCGTCTGGCTGTCGTCGGGCCACCAGGGAAGCGTCCAGAACGGGTCGCCGACGACGGCGTCGGCGTCGGCGTCCACCATGTCGCGGGCGGCCTGGTTGACGCGCGTGAGCGCGCCGTCGGGGGCGAGCACCCACGTTGCCGATCTGGTGTCGTGGAAGATCGCGTCGAACTGCCGCGCCCGCTCGCGCTGTGTCACCGACCGCTGCGCCTCCCGGAGTGCCTGCTCGGTTCGTCGGAGGGCGTCTGTGACGGCCGCTTCCGACTGGTCAGTGACGGCGATGTAGTCGGTGACACCGGCTTCGATGGCCTCACTGGCGAGTGTCTCGCTCCCGTCAGCCGTCCCCAGAATGATCGGGAGCGTCGCCGTCGTGTCGCGGACGCGGCGAACGAGCTCGAGACCGGTCGTCTCTGGGAGACTGTAGTCGGTAACGACGCAGTCGACGGCCGTCTGCCGAAGTCGCTCCCGGGCCGCCGCCGCCGTCGAGACACTGTGGACGGTCGCGCCGGACTGCTCTCGGAGCGTACCAGCGTACGCGGTTATCCACGCTGTGTCGCCGACAACGAGGATGGCGGCCGTATCGAGGACAGTATTACAGTTGGGGTTCATGTGTAGGGTGATACCCACCGGTCGCGAACTCGGTTACGACACGCCGTGTGGCGTTGACGTCCTCGGGTACTCCCTGGACAGCCAAAACACCTACTGTTTAACATTCAACCTCATCTGAAAATAGCCGTTTCTATATCAACCACTCGAGTAGCGTATCAACGTAGATCTCGCGGTTCCATTCGTTCTGGAGAGGGTGCGGGACTCGTCGTCGATCGCGGCCGAGGCCGGTGGTCGTTCCTCGCCCGTAGCGAACGACCGTAGAGCGCGGTCGACTCGGATATCCAGCGCTCGACCGATCAGATCCCAAGAGTTGATTAAAATCAGTATTAAACGCTCTAATCCCATTTAAAGTCGTTTTAAACAGTTGGACGAGCCGGTGAAAAGTCCGAAAATATCGTTTCGAATCGTTAATTCGGCTGAAGACGCGCCAACGCTCTGTCCCTTATATGATGCTGGCAATCCATGCGATGAGTGTCGACGGTGATTCCCCATGTCAAGTAAAACGTCCCCCTCACCGATCTACGCGCCGATTCGGATCGGGACCTCCCTGTCGGCCGCGTGTTGGCGTCGGGCGATCGCGGGCGTTCGCGCTGCGACGTTCTGGGCGGCGATCGTCCTGCCACTCGCGTACGTGCCTGCGGCGTACGGCGTCATGGGCTTCGAGACCGCATGGAGCACGATCGCCCTCATCGCCGTCCACATCGCGTGTGTCCTGATCGGCCACGAACACGACGTTCCTGCTACCACCCGCCAATGAGTACCACACGTTCCCCCACACGGACGACGACCGAGCAGTCGACCGAACCGACGACCTCGAAGGCCGAACGCCTCGCTACGTTCCTGCGATCCGAGGCGGCCGACGGTGAGACGTATTTCAAAGCCAAATTCATCGCCGAGGACGTGGGTCTCTCGCCGAAGGAGATCGGCGCGCTGATCGTGCAGCTGCAAGACTCGGCACGGGATCTCGAGATCGAGAAGTGGTCGTACACCGGTGCGACGACGTGGCGCGTCTCGACGAAGTGACAGGAGTACCGCAGCGGCGCCCGGAACAGCACGGCGGAACCCCCCGATACAGTCGATGGATCGCTGACCTGGTTCGGAAAGAGGTACCTACGCTACAGTAAGGAGTGTAGAACAACGTCAGAACGACTCTTCTTCGAATACAGGGACCGCTATGCTGCGCAAATTTGTCATCGGCTGGTTCTGCATCGTTGGGATGGTTCTGTACACGCTTTTGCTCGGCCTCCGTGACCTCTCTCGGTGGGTCACCTCGAAGGCTCACACCGCTCGAGAGGAGATCTCACCCAGTACCCAGTGAACTCTCATCTTCCAGGAACTCTCATCTTCCAGGTGTCCAAACGAGGCAACAGCGAGGCCGTTGCCGTCGAAATCGAGACCGAGGACCGTGCGGTGCCCCCAATCCTGCCGTCGTGATTCGGTTCCGCGACACTCCGGAAGAGCGAGGAATCGACGTCGACGTGTCGCTCACTGGTCGTCCGCTGTGCGGTAAGCACGGATACACGGAGTCGCGACACCGATGGCCACTCCCTGGCGTCGGCGTAATTATCGCATAACAAAGACGGGGCTCCCTGACGGACTGGCATGGACGTGGTCGAGGCCGAGAAACTCGCTGGAGAGGTGCTGACAGAACTCTCTGAGGTGGTGATCGTCGACGAGCGCGTACTCCGGATGATACTGACCGGCGTCGTCTCGCGCGGGCACGTACTCTTAGAGGACGTGCCCGGGACCGGCAAGACGCTGACTGCACGGAGCTTCGCGACCGCGCTGGGACTGTCGTTCGGCCGCATCCAGTTCACGCCAGACATGCTCCCCGCCGACGTGACCGGGACCTACATCTTCAACGAGAAGACCCGCGAGTTCGAGTTCAAGGAGGGTCCCATCTTCGCAAACGTGATTCTCGCCGACGAGATCAATCGGGCATCGCCCAAGACCCAGGCGGCGCTGCTGGAGGCGATGGAGGAAGGGCAGATCTCGATGGACGGGACGACACACGCCCTCCCGGATCCCTTCTTCGTCATCGCGACCCAGAATCCCGTCGAGCAGGGGGAGGGAACCTTCCCGCTTCCGGAGGCACAGAAGGACCGTTTCCTGGTGAAAAGCAGCCTCGGCTACCCCGACGCTGCGGGGGAGCGAGAACTGCTCGACCGCCGGGAGGCACGCGAACGGTCGACGCCGACGGCGTCCCGGATACTCGAACGCGAGACGGTGCGCGCCCTCCAGCGTGTTCCCGAGCGCGTCCGCGTTCACGAGGACCTCAAGCAGTACATCGTCGACCTGGTTCGGGCGACCCGAGACGACGCCCGCGTCGAGGTGGGTGTCTCACCGCGGGGCTGCCAGAAACTGTTCGAGATCGTCCGTGGCTGGGCGGCGCTGGCGGGGCGAGAGTACGCCACGCCCGACGACGTCAAGACCGTCGCGGAGCCGGTGTTGGCCCATCGGCTCGTGCTTACCGCAGAGGCCACGGTCCAGGGGACCGACGAACGCGATGTCGTGGACGACCTCCTCGTGGACCTCCCGGTCCCGAGCGTCGGGTACGAGCCCCAGCGACCGGCCGACTGACACTGAGCCGTATCGGCTGCCGGATTGCACGAGAGAGGACGGCGACTATCGGGCGGAAGGACGTCTCCGAGGAGGAGCGTTCGGTGTCGTCAGCTACCCACGAATCGCCGCGAGGAGCAACAGGAGCGCGACGAACAACAGCGCGAACGCGGCCAGCGACAGGTCGCTCACCGCGACGTGGCGCACGAGGTGGATACCGGCGACTCCCGCCAGGCCGACCGCCGCGCTGCCGGTCGTATGAGTCACCTGCAGTCGCCAGGACGTCGCCGCCCGCCCGAGGTGTTCGCCGATGCCGACAGCGTTGTCGGCGGCGTCCCAGGCGACGACCGTGGCCACTGCGGCGAGCAGCAAGTGTAACTCACCGACCGCACTGAAGAGCCCCGAGAACACGACGGTCAGAAACACGCCGCCAGTGCCGAGTTTGCACACGAGACGCGACCCGCTCGCCCAGACCGGCAACAGCGTCCCCGCGAGCAGAGGAATCCCGACGAGCCCCGGGAGGAAGCGGATCGTGTAACTGAGCGCGTGCCGCTCATCGACGAACAGGTCGAATGCGCCGACGATAACGCCCGCGCCGACGACTGCGAGCGCCGTTCCCAGTATCCGGTGCCCGCGACGTCGACTCGCGACGCCGATCCCGACCACCGCCAGGCCGCCGCCTTGGACGGCCAGCGTGGCGAGAACCGCCTCGCGAGCATCGAGCGAGACCACCACCCCGGCCGCGAGCGCGACGGCCACGACCGCACTCGGCACGGCCGGACTGAAGGCCGCTTTTCTCACGGTCATCCGTCGAGCACCCCCGGCGTGTCCAGCAGCGTCGCCGCGAGGGATCGCTCCGGCGACCAGTCGACGACGGGAATGCCCGCCGCGCGCAGGCGGCGGAGCCGGTCGTCGCGCTCGATGGCCACCAGCGTCTCACCGGGGCCGTCAGACCCGGTGACGTCGGGGGAGGTCACGCTGACGGCGTGACCACGAGAGTCGAGCAGCCGGATCGTCTCCGGGAGATCGTCGTCCAGAAGCGGCGAGAACACGATCACCTGTGCGTCGTCGGGGAGCCGCGCACGCAGCTGGGCGGCCTGCTCGTCGATATCCGGCACGGATCCAGTGGGGGGTCGAGACTGGAAGGTGGCGTGTCGCGAGAGGAGGTCCTGTGCGCGCACGCGATGGTCGCGGCCGGTGCCCGGCGAGAGCCAGGGAACGTCCCGCCCGAAGCCGGCGACGCCGACCCGGTTCCGGTTCGCCAGCATCGTGTCCACCAGCTCGCGTGCCGCGGCGACACTGTAGGCGACCGCGTGCGGTTCGTCTTTCGATCCCCGGTAGGCGGCCGGTCGTGCGTCCACGACGAGAACGACCGTCGCCGCCCGCTCGGCGCGGAACTCGACGGTCGTCAGGTCGCCGGTTTGGGCGTAGCGGTTCCAGTCGACGCGGCCGATAGCGTCGCCGCGGCGGTACGCCCGCGTCTGGTAGAACTCGGTCCCGGTTCCCCCGTGGTCGGCGGCGATCCGACCAGTGTCGGCAGTTGTCTGCGCGCGGAGCGGCGCGCGCGGGACGCTCGACGCGCAGTCCACGGCCGTTTCCGTCTCAGCGTCTATCTCGAGTTCCACCTCGTGACCGCCGGTTACGTCGCGTGCCACGACCGTCGCGGGATCGAACCGGTGCTGTCCCCGCCTGGCCTCGACGACGTAGGAGAACGACGCGGCCTCACCGGGCCGGAGGGCGGTGCCGTGGCGTGGCGTCCCCTCGACGACCGATAACGCCGGCGGGAGCCCGTCCACGGTGCGGAGGTCCGGTATCCATGCGTCTCCCACGTTCCGGACGGTGGTCGTCACCTCGAAGGGCTCACCGTGGGTCGGCGAGTCATCGCTGACGCGCCGCTCCAGGCGGAGGCTGGGTTCTGGCGGCGAGGACACCCGCGGATAGGCCGCGAACACGACGCCCAGTGCCGCGACCAAGAGCAGCGATGGCCGCCTCGCGAGCAACCCGAACCCGCCCGTGCCCAGCGTGACGACGAGAATTCCCCGCCAGCGGTCGGTCAGATACGCGTCGGGCATCACCGATCTCACCCACCCGTCGCTCCTTCTCGACGGGAGGCGATGGCTTCGACCGTCCGGTCAGCGGCGTGCGCGAGCCACGTCTCTCCCCGCCGGAGTGCGACCAGCCTCGTCGCCAGGGACGGCGGTCCGGCGTCTCGTTCCAGCAGCCCGGCCGCAACCGAGTCGTCCGTCCACGAGCCGTCGGCGACGCGCCGCTCGGCATCGGCCGGGCGACAGCCCTCGGCAGTGACGATAGTGCGAACGGCGGCCCGACGGAGTCGCTGGATCGCGGCCTCTCGCGCGGTCGGCGTCACGACGGGCAGCAAGCGGTGCCATCCGGCGAGTCGTCGGTCGAACGCCTCGCCGGGCATCGGGACCGGCGTCGGGCGCTCGACCTCGGGTACCGTGGCCCGGTATCCGGTCCTCGCGCTCGAGGCGAACGTCGTGGCGGCGAACAGGAGCGCGCACCCCCCGAGGCCGGCGGCCAGTAGGTAATCGCTGCCGAAGGCCGTGCGCAACGTCGCCGCCAGGGTGTCGGTGGTGCCGTCGACGAGCGTGAACGCAGCGAGCAGTGCGAGGAGGCCCGCCGTCCCGAACCCAATCCGAATCGCACTCGGTGACGCCGTCCCCTCTGTCCTGTCGCGTTCGCTCACTCCGTCGTCACCTCCTGTCGTCGACAGCGTCGAAGGCACCTGATCGCGCGATGCACACGCGTGGGTGTCGCCGGCGCGTCGTCATAGCGGGCCTCCTCGAACAGTTCCGTGAGCTCCCACACCGCGCGGCGATCGAAGCCGGCGCCGACCAGCTCCGCGGCGGTCTCCCGCGGTGTCGCGCTCGGGTCGGGGTCGACGTCGGCCGTCGAGACCAGCTCCAGCCACGACCGTTCGACGGTGTTTCTCGGCGGGTGCGACGATCGGTCGTCACCGGTGCCGGCAGTCGCGTCGTCGGTGGGCGGCCAGTGACCGTGCAGGCGGCGTTTCACCCACGCGAGGACGCGGCCGCGCCGAGAGAACGAGAGCAGGACGATGGCGGCCACGACCAGCCACAGCAGCGACGAGCCCACAGCCGACAGGAACGCCATGAGCATCGCTAGTAATCCTCGATCGCTCTCGACGCTGACCCCGCCGGAGCGCGCTCCTCGGTCCTCGGCAGCGTCCCCTGACTGGTAGGACCGTTTCAACTCCGAGGCGTCCTCGACACTCAGCGGAAGCGACGCGTACTCTAACTCGATCGCCTCTTCGGGGGACGTCTCGACGGTCGACTCCAGTGACGCCGAGAGGCTCACCAGCGCGAGGAGACAACAGACCACGACCGCGATCGAGAAGGCGCGCCGGCCGATCATCGGCGGTTCCCCCTCCGCGGAGCCGAACCGTGACCTGGACCCACAGATGGCCGCGAGCCTGTCGAAACGTCGGACTGTCGATGAGCCGGTGTGAGCGGCGAAATCTCGGTCGAGACTACCCGTTTCATCCACTCCTCCAATTGGGGGTCCGTCACGTAATTATACGCCTCCTACTCGGGCGACGGCGCGAGAAGGACGGTCCGCCACTGGTACGTATCACCTACAACTCTCATTGCGGGTCGCGAGCGGGAATCAGTCCTTGGGCCATGAGCCGCCGGGCGATCACGACGAGGCCATTCCCGAACCCTTCCCCGAAGATCGCTTGCTCTTTCTTGCTGTCGGGGATGATCGAACTCACCAAGATCGTTGAGCGGTCGACTAAGAGCAGTCGCCCGATCGCCGTCTCGTTTTCGACCGTGTATTCGCCGTGTAACCACTCCAGTCCGGAGATGAACGTTGTGGCGGCCGGCACGGCCGATCGAACGTGTTCTTGGAGCGATTCGGTCAAGGTTCCAATAACCACATCGACATCGGTACTGACTCGATTGAGGGTATCGACGAGATCCTCCGTCAAGAGCGATTCGTCGCCGATGACGAGCACGACCTCGTTCGTAGCCTGCTCGATGAGTTCTTCCGTCCGGGTTTCGATTGCGTCCCGCCCGGTCATCGCCCAGATCTGCTGGACGGGAGACTCGTCGTCTTCGTCGACGACGTCGACGGTCTCGAGGGCGTGGTGCAGTCGTTCGACGCGCTCCTCGTACTGAGCGCGGAGCGTTTGGGTCGCTTCCTCGAGCGGGACCGCACGAAACTGCTGCGGGCTCGAGTGCTGGATTTCGACCAGACCCTGCGCCTCGAGGACGCGTATCGCGTCGTACACGCGTGTCCGGGGGACCTGAGTTATCTCGCTCAGTTTCTTCGCGGTACCCGTATTGAGACGCGCTAATCCGACGAAGCATCGGGCCTCGTATTCTTTCAAGCCGAGTTGCTGGAGGATCTCGATCGCGTCCTCCACGTTTTCTGGTGTATCCATGTGTCCCAACCTCCCGGAGATCCCCGGGATTTCACTGAGGGTTATCCCTCGGAACGGATAGGTATTGTCACTCCCGATGTGACCGCGAGTCCGTTTCGAATACCGATCGTCGGTTTCGACGACGTACTCTGCAATTGAGTGAACGATGCCTGATATATTTGTAACGTTGATAGTGACTACGAGAGTACAATCTTTCTGCGGTACTCCACCCCGGTAAGTAGACTATATGAATAGAATCACTCGTTTAATCACAAAAGAGGTAATAGGGTGGACCACGACGTTTCGTCCGCACGCAGATCAGTTACTGTGTCCCAACCACCGTACTGCTGCGTGCCAGCCCGGTCACGCCAGCTCGGGGTGGCCGGGTTCGTACTCCCGGAATACAGCTACATTGATGAACAACGATCCAACTGAAAACCCACAGGCCGCGGCCATCGAGCAGCTCGAGCAGTTCGGGTTGAGTGCGTACGCTGCGCGGACGTTCGTGGCACTTGCGAGTCTGGGGTCGGGTACGGCCAAGGACGTGAGCCAGGTGTCAGAGGTGCCACGGACCCGAGTCTATGATGCGATCGACGAACTACACGACCGGGGGCTCGTCGACATCCTCCAATCATCGCCCAAGCAGTTCTGGGCGATCTCAGCCGAAACCGCGAGCCGAACGTTCGAACACGAACTCCAGCACCGTACTGACGTCCTGCGAACGGCACTGAGTGAACTCGAACCCGTCGAACGACGAGCCGAACAGCGGGGTGTCTGGACGGTCGATGGACAGCGGGCGGTCACGGAACGGGTCAGAGAGTTCTTCGCGAGCGCGGAAGAGGAGATCGTCTACATGACCGTCGAGGACCTCCTCACCGAGGACCTGATCGACGCGTTGAGCGAAGCCGCGGAGCGCGGCGTCTCGATCAAGCTTGGCGGCGTCTCGGCAGATGTCCAAGAGCGCATCCAGGACGACATCCCTGACGCGACGATGTTCGAGTCGCTGTGGGTCTGGTCGGATACGTCGGCAGGGCGACTCATGATGATCGACGGACGAAAGACGCTCGTGAGCGCACTCGTCAACGGTGCGGACGCGTCTCCGTCCGACCCGCGGTCGGAGACCGCCATCTGGGGCGAGGGCGAGACGAACAGTCTGGTCGTCGTGCTGAAGGCGATTTTCCTCTGGCGACTCGAAACGGAGCACCCGGACTGATGGTGTCCGGAGAATCACGAGTCAGGGGTGTCTGTGCTACTTCCGTAGGAAGGGCGTCAAAGCCGTTCGATAGTCGGTCGATACCGTCTCTCGGCTTCTTCGGCGATCCGTACGTGACAGCGGTCCCGTTCGCGAGTATAGCGGGTATCGGCTCGTCGTCTATCGATGGGTTCGTCCACCACGGACCCACAGCGATTCGCCACCGATCGAATAGGTTTTTATTGATACGTACGGACATTTACGAAATGAATCCAACTCTACCTGAACAAATCGCCATGGGCATCGCCGAGGCCGAGGGTGTGGAACCGGACGAGCTCGGGATCCACCTTCAGAACCACGTTTCTACGGACGCGATACGGGATCTCGTGGATCACGAGAGCAACTCGTGGCGGCTCCAGTTCGAGACGCCGAATCACATCGTGGAGGTCACGGGGAACGACGCGATCCTCGTCGACGGTGAGCGGATCCGGACCTTCTTGTGAGCGCCGCGGTTCCCGCCTCGCTAGACCGGAGATCGGAACGCATCCGGAACCGTCGTGGAAGCGATCGGCCGATTTCCGGTCTATTCGTGAGCTTACTCTGTCGAGTTCCCGAGTACGACAGCGTCAATCGTCGCTGGGTACGAGCATTTCCGGGTCGCGTTCGTACTTCGGTGTCGACACGAACGCAGCGATTCGCCGCTTGTCACCTTCTGTGATGAAGCTTTCCATACTCCCCCTGTTAAGCCGACGTGACTTGAGTAATTAGACCGTTCTCGACGGTAGCCGATTAATAATCGACCGCCTCGATCGAACCAGCGGATCCAGCAGACCAGCGGATCCAGCAGGCCAGTTTGCGGGACGAACGGTCGGAGTCAGACAGCACCGGCCGATTGGATCGGCGCCCGCACGGCCGTCGTCCGGATCGACGGTCGCGACTCGCTCGCCGTACTGACGGCTCAGCGATGCCGAAGAAGAGGTCGAGGGTCTCGACTCAATGCACAGCGCTCGAGGGGATCAACGCATGGAAGCCGCCGAGCAGTAGGCCCCCTCGCGAGCGGTGATCCACGCGGTCGTTCGACGGTCCTCGTCGACGTCCCTCGGGTAGATCGTACATTCGGTCGACGTCCCGTCGCCACTGACTATCGCCGCCTCGAACACCTCGTATCTCGGAGTCCCTGCATCCGTGTTCATCCGATACGAGCGATACGACGACACACGATATCGTTATGACCCACCTACAGCGATCGAGAACAGTAGCTGCGACCGAAGACAGCAGATACGTGTCTCGAATCGATCAGCGACGCGGTGAAACGCGGCGATCAGTGACCCGACGAAGCGTGGGCGAGATTCCCGGTGAGCACCGATCTACTGTCCCGGATCCTGGCCCGAGAAAACCGGGAGAACAGCGACCTCTCCGTCGCTATGTACGGTCACCTCGTGTTCGGCGTACGTAAACGAGACGGACACCTCCCCATCGCTCGAGCGAAACAGTGAATCCAGGGCGTCCGAGTCGATGAAGTCATACAGCGTAGCGAGCGCGAGCGGTTCGCGGCCCGTCGCGTCCGCCACGGTCTCGATGACAGCAGTGCTCGGTTCCATCGAGGTCCAATCGTACGTAGCCCGGTACGCGCCAGCCATCTCGGATCCGGGCTCGGAAGCGACTCGATTTGCGTCGGTCATGTGGATACTCCCTATCGGGGAATCTCCGTAGTAACCTTTTTGAATTCCGGCAGTATCGATATCGGAGGACCTCATCCGCCCTGGTACGGTGGAATACCCGGTCAAAACGCTCGATATCAGATTCGTTTGACCCATCGACCAATTACTTATTTGTCACGTGTTCGTGTATGCGAATTTTTTATTTACTGTCCGGTGTGGTAGAAACAATTCTCCGAGTACGAGTTGACGGACAGTCCTTCGCGTCACTCCTCGGAGCGTTCCTCTCGTCGCTTTTCAGCGCCCTTCCGCGTCGGGGTGCGGACGACGACTTCCCCGTTGCTGTGGACGGTGACCAGTCGATCAGCGAGGGAAAACGAGACGCGGATCCCGTCGGCCGTCCGACCGGTTCCGGTCGACTGGACAAGCGAGTCCAACGCGTCGGGGTCGATACGGTCGTACAGTGGGCCGAACGAGGTGGGTCCACCGCTCACCACGCTCGCGACGGTGTCGACGACGGCGTCCGATGGACTCGTGGTTGACCAATCGTACTGTGCGTGGGCTTCGATATCTCCATCACTGAACTCCTCGGACCGGTCCATCGGTTCTTCGATACGGATCGGGGATATATTAAACTGTTGTGATTATTGTAGTAACTTAGCTTTCGCGGGACCGAAACACGAGCGGGACGTCTCACCCTCTCTACTCATGTGGTCCCTCGAACACTTCGAACTTGCCGTTCCCTCAAACGTCCGTTGCGGTGATCAGACGTATGTATCCGGTGAATCTGTCCTCGAAGCACGCAGCGGACAGACGTATACGGTGGAATCAGAGTGGACGAGGACGCGCATTCCGGCGTACGAAAACGTGACAGTCACGTCGTGCGATCGGTCGTTCGTCACCACCGCGTCCAACCCGTCAGTATGGATCGCGTCGGAAAGCGGTGGGAGTGCGTCCACCGGCTCACCTAACGCGTCCGAGACGGTTTCGCTCACGGTTACGCAGATATCCTTGTGCACGCTCCCCATGATACCAGGTATCCACCCACCCAGTTAATAATAAAGTGCATATTGGAACCTCCTTCGAGCTTACTCGAACCCCGTCCGTCACGTGCCGTCGCTTACGGTCGGATCTCCCCGCTTACTGCGCCGTCGACGGTCCCAGAGCAGCGGGACAGTACCGGGAGCGGTAGTTCACCGTTCATACTGGCTCAGTTCGATCGGAATCTCCTCTTCGCTGTTTTGAGTCTGCCAGTACTGTCCGACGGCCGAAGCCACGAATATGACGAGGATTCCAGCACCCAGCACTGGCGTCGGGACGGCGTCGAAGACGGGAACGTCCAGCGCGGACAAAGACAGCGCGATCGCCCCCCGCAATTACGAGCAGGAGGTAATGGAACGTCCACGGGTATGTCGACCGATCGTTCGTCGTGAGATACTCGTCGATATCGTCGGCCCGTTCGGTGAGGCGGACGATCCCGCTTTCCTTGTCGTAATCGATGGTGTCCATCTCTGCCATCTTCGGGAGATGAGTTTGATACAGGGAGACGTAGACGCGCTTGCGTTGTTGGCTGGTCAGCTCGTCGGCCGGGACGTCGTTTTCCATCGACGCGATCTGTTTGGCGAGCTCCTGCATCCCGACCGACCCGCCGTTCCGCCGGAGGTAGTACAACACCATTCGACGGCGGTGGTTACTCAGGAGTTCGAAGACACTGTCGGGCGTCAACGATTCGGTATCGGAAGAGCTCATCGTCAGAACCACCAGTCCCGTTCGTCGGTACCGTCTCTTTGCATACCCGTGTCATTCTGTAAACGGTGGATAGTTATGAACCGGATTCTCCGGGTGTAGGACACTCCTACTCGGATATTCTCATAAGTAATCCGGCGTGAAAATCCCGTTCCGAACGAGGCGATTGCGAGGTCCGGGTTCGACGAAAAACGGGACGGCTCGTCGACGGGTTATGGAAGACTCAAGGCTAAAACCTCGCCCTGAACAGTAGTTGCCGAAACCATCAACATTGTGACTAATAAAGTTGGGAGAGCGCGGAACGGGAGTTGATTCGGCGACTACCGTTTAGCGCGGGGAGGATGTCAAGTTGGTGAATCGAATCGCCGAAACACCGACGAGCGTCCCGACGAAGAGGGCGATAACCACCTGTATCGTCGTGCTCGAGGATACTGCCCCGAAGAGGACGGGCACTACGAGCAGGAGCGCGACGCCGAGCGACAACGTCGAGTGGTACCGTGTCCATTCGGGCTCGGCGGCGTCGTTCTCCACGGAGAGGTATCGCTCGAAGAGGGGCGTGTATTCCCCGGTCTCGATCCGTCCGCGCGGCTTGTTGTACGAGATCGCACCGTAGTCGTGCATCTTCGGTAAATGGCACTGGTACAGTCCCACGTACACGCGCTTGCGTTCCTGTGAGGTGATCTGTTTGACGTCCTTTCCCGTCTCACGCGCGGCGATCTCTTCGGCGAGCTCGTCCAGCGTAATCTCCTCTTCGACCTCGATCAGATACTGTAGCACCCGTCTCCGCCGCTGGTTTTTCAGTATCTCGAACAGCTGATCGAACCCGATCGACGCCGCTTCGATGTCCATCTCGGCCCCGTCCGAACCGATGGATTCCGTCTCCGGCGTTTGGGGACGAGCCTGGCTCGGATCGTGGGCCTCACTCATTTGATCGTTCATTTAGTATCAATGTGTTTTAACTTTCAGACTGGGTACGACGGTCTTATGTGAAGTAGACCGTTCTTATCAACTCAATGTCCTCTTTAATATTTAAACATATGACATTTTAACTGAGAGTATATGTATTGAGTAACTGGGTGACAACTCAGGCATCGACGGCTCCACACGGACACCGTCACTCCGGGCGCTACTGGCTCTCGCCCCAGTCGGGTTCCTCGGGGGTTCGCCGCCGTGTTCACTACGGTGTTCGGACGGAAACCGCGGGAGAACGGGGAGGGAGATACGGTGGAACGGCGGGTGGAGACGACGAGCGAGCGGCGGGAACGGTTATCAGTTACTTACTCCGGATCGGTCACCAAATCCGGTCCATAACAAAGTAGCCTGCCGGCCTGAACGGGGTATGACGAGTGAGCCCGGAGCGAACACGATCGGTGATCTCCCCGAACGCGGGACGACACGTTCGAACGACGTGTACGACACGAACGGGCCCGCGAGCACCGAGGCCGGGGCGTTGGCCGCGCGCGACGTCGACGAGAGTGTCGAGGTGATCGCGTAATGTGTGGTATCGTGGCTCGTATCGGGGAAAGCGACGACGCGACCGACGAACTCCTCGTCGGTCTGGACAACCTCGAGTACCGTGGCTACGACTCGGCCGGCATCGCCGTCCAGAACGGATGCGACGTGGACGTCCGCAAGCGGGCGGGCGACATCGACGACCTGCGGAACGCGCTTTCGACGGACTCGCCGAGCGGGTCCATCGGCATCGGCCACACGCGGTGGAGCACCCACGGCCCGCCGACCGACGCCAACGCGCACCCGCACACCGACTGTTCCGGACGGATCGCGATCGTCCACAACGGGATCATCGAGAACAACGGCGAGCTCCGTCGAACGCTCCGCCGGGAGGGTCACGTCTTCGAGAGCGACACGGACACCGAAGTCGTCCCCCACCTGATCGAGTCGGCGGTGGCGGACGGGGCTCCCCCGATGGAGGCGTTTCGCACGGCCATCGATCGGATCGACGGGAGTTACGCCGTCGCTGCCGTCATCGGTGGCAGAGAGGGGGTGTACGCGGCCCGCAACGATTCGCCGCTGGTGATCGGATCGGGCGACTCGACACAGTACTTAGCCAGCGACGTCCCCGCGTTCTTGGAGTTCACCGACCGCGTGACGTACCTCGAGGACGGCGACGTCGTCCGGGTCACCCCGACCGGGTTCACGGTCACCGACGGCCACGCCCAGAGCGTTCACCGGCGGACAGAAACCGTCGACTGGGACCCGCAGGACACCGGCAAAGGGGGGTACGACCACTACATGCTCAAGGAGATAAACGAGCAGCCGATCGCCCTCGGACGATCCGTCCGTGGCCGGGTCGACTCGCTCGCCGAGGAGGTCGAGCTCGACGGGTTCCCCCCCGGAACCTTCGACGGGATCGAACGGGTACACCTGGTCGCGATGGGGACGTCGTACCACGCGGCGATGTACACCGAGTCGTTGCTGGCACGGCGAGGCGTTCCCGCGCGCGCGTTCATGGCCTCCGAGTACGCGATGGCTCCGCCGCCCGAAGAGAACGGGACGCTCGTGTTGGCGATCTCACAGAGCGGCGAAACCGCGGACACCATAGCGGCCGTCAGGGCGGCTCGCGCGGAGCGGACGACGGTGGTAACGAACGTCGTCGGGTCGTCGCTGACGCGGGAGTGTGACGACACGCTGTTGGTCCGTGCCGGCCCGGAGATCGGCGTCGCCGCGACGAAGTCCTTCTCCTCGCAGGTGGCGACGCTGTCGGTCCTCTGTGAACGGATCCGTCGAGACGTGGTCGGGACGCCGTCGGCGGACGCGGAGTCGTTCCTGTCGGCACTGACGGAACTGCCCGATCACGTACAGCAGGTCGTGGACGGCTCCTCGGCCGAAGAGATCGCCGACTCGTTCGTCGACTCCGACGCGTACTTCTTCATCGGACGCGGGCCGGGCCACGCGGTCGCCTTGGAGGGGGCGTTGAAGTTCAAAGAGATCACCTACGAACACGCCGAAGGGTTCACCGCCGCCGAACTGAAACACGGTCCGCTCGCGCTCGTCACCGAGAACACGCCGGTGTTCTCGGTCTTCAACGGACGGGACGGCGACACGGAAACGCTCGGTAACGTCAAGGAGATACGGGCGCGCGGGGGCCCGGTCGTCGCCGTGGCGAGCGAGGACGCCCCGGACCTCGAGGGGGACGTCGACCACGTCCTGCCCGTTCCCGCCACCCACCCGGACCTCGTGGGCGTCCTCGCGAACGTCCAGCTCCAGCTCGTCGCGTACCACGCCGCGAAACACCGGGGGCGGTCCATCGACAAGCCGCGCAACCTCGCGAAGAGCGTCACGGTCTGACGACGGTGCGACGCCGGCGCGGTCAGTCGCGACCGCCCCCGCCCGTCCGACCTGATCCGGTACCGCCCCTCGGCGCCGAGGACGCAGTCGCTACCCCCGAGACGCGAGCGATTCGTACGTCCGTCGAAGTCGCCGAACGCCCCGCCGAGCGGGACCCCCTCCGACCGACACCGCCAGGTAAAGCCACGTCCGTCGCTGTCGGGGATCGTGCCGGAGCGAGCGCAAGAGCCAGCGACGTGCCTCGCCGTACCGTCCGTTCTCCATCGCGGTCGCGCCGAGCGTTCGCGAGAGCGACGCGACGAGCGCCCGCTCGCAGGCGGGCCCGTACTCGGCGGCCAGCTCCCGATGCGCCTCGAGGAACCGCGGATAGGCGACGTCGCGGGCGGCCTCGAAATCGTCGGTGAGCTGGTCGTACTCCCCGAACCCACGCCGGACCAGCGCGTCGGGAACCGGCCGGAACGTTCCGTGCTCCGAGAGCCGGACGTACCACTCGCGGTCCTCCCAGATCGGGAGCTCCTCGTCGAAGTCCCCGGCGGCGTCGATCGCCGACCGCCTGACCATGATCGTCGAGGTCGGGGCGCAGGCTTCCCCGCGGAGGAGGTTCTCGGTGACGTGACCGGACAGCGACGGCGTTCGTCCGCCGACGCGCTCACCGTCGCGCACGGCGAACTGACCCGTGTAGACGGCGACGACCCCGGGATCGAACGACGCCACCTGTCGCTCGACCTTCTCGGGAAGCCACCTGTCGTCGTCGTCGAGGAACGCCACGTACTCCCCGGTCGCCGCGCGGATGCCGAGGTTCCGGGCGGCGCCCGGTCCCTCGCCGTCGTCACGGCGATACGTGACCGGAACGTCCCCGGCGCAGCGACGCACCAGCGACTCGACGGGGTCCCGGGACCCGTCGACGACGACGATTTCGAGGTTCGGGTACGTCTGTTCACGGAGCTAGCGAGTGCGCCCTCGAGCTTCGCCGGCCGATCGCGGGTTATCAGGACCGCACTGACCAGCGGCCGGTCCGGTGTCTCCATCGGCCGGATGTGGCCCCGGGAGACGTATTGTTAGGCCGTTCGTTACGTCGGTCCGCGCTTCCCGGACCTCGCCGCGATTCCGTCTGTGCCAACATACCACAAGGAGGACACCGCCACGTGGGGGCAGTAACGTGTTCCATCGGGTCGATAACGCGTTCATAACAATGGCCGCGACACGGGTTCTCTGCGATAGATTCATACTCGTCGTACCATGTCACTTCTCTCCGCACTCCGACAGCTTCTGACCCGCCTCACGCCGGGCGGCGACCTCACCGAACAGACGGTGAAAAGCGGTATCTGGGCCACGGTAACGAACATCCTCGACCGCGGTCTGCAGCTGCTGATGATCGCGATCCTCGCTCGGATGCTCACGCCGGCCGATTTCGGGCTCCTCGGTATCGCCCTGTTGACGCTGACGGCGTTCAAGCGGTTCTCGAACATCGGGTTCGACCAGGCGCTCATCCAGAAGGCATCGGGGAACGTCGACAGCTACCTCAACACCTACTGGGGCATCGAAATCCTCCGCGGCATCGTGCTCGCCGGGATCCTCCTGCTCATCGCGCCCCTCGTCGCCGCCTTCTTCAGCGAACCTCGCGCCACCCCGATCCTCCGGGTCATCGCGCTCACTCCGCTGCTCCTCGGGCTGCGCAACCCCGGTATCGTGTACTTCAGGAAGAACCTCGAGTTCCACAAGCAGTTCGTCTACACGATGAGCGGCTCGGTGACGAACTTCGTCGTCGCGCTCGCGGTCGCGCTCGCGACCCAAAGCGTTTGGGCGCTCGTGTTGGGGTACGTCGCCTCGGACGCCGCTCGGCTGCTGGCGTCGTACGCCATCCATGGCTACCGTCCGTGGCCGGAGTTCGACTTCGACGTCGCCCGCGACCTCTTCGGGTTCGGGAAGTGGATCACCGGCTCGGAGAGCGTCTACTTCCTCATCAACCAGGGGGACGACGCGGTCATCGGCTGGGTGTTGTCCGCCGCGTCGCTCGGGCTCTATCAGGTCGCGTACCAGTTCGCCAAGCGCCGGCGACGGAGATCTCCCAGATCATCTCGAGCGTCGCCTTCCCGGCGTACTCCCAGCTTCAAGACGACATCCCCGCCCTCCGATCGGCGTTCTACCGGACGCTTCAGGTGACGATGGTGATCTCCTTTCCCGCCTCGGTCGGCATCGCGACCGTCGCCCCGACCTTCGTGGAGGCCGTCCTCGGAACCGAGTGGATGCCGATGGTCCCGGTGATGCAGTTGGTCGCGGTGTACGGGCTCCTCATCGCGCTTGGATCGGCGTACTCTCCGGTGTGGAAGGCACTCGGGCGGCCCGACTACATGGTGAAGCTTGGAGTCCTCCGGCTCGTGTTGACCGCGATCATCATCATTCCCGTCACCCGGGAATTCGGCATCGCCGGGACGGCGGCGGCCGTCCTCGGCGTCTACATCTTCCCGGTGATGCCGATCGACGTGTACCTCGTGCTCGAGTCGGTCGAGACGAGCCTCGGTCGGTTGCTCCGGGAGATGGCGTACCCGGCCGTCGCGAGCCTCCTCATGGGAGGGGTCGTCCTCTGGCTCCAGGCGACGCTGACGCTCGAATGGGTGCTCCTCGAACTGGTCGTCCTCGTCGCGGCCGGCGCTGCGGTGTACGGGGCCGCGGTCGCGGTGCTCGAGACCCAACTCCGCTGGGGGCTGCGGAAGACGCTCCGGAACTTCGCCGGGGCGATCTGACCGCCGACGAGCGCGTAATCCGACGGGCCACGGGGTGCGTAGGCGATCGATAACAATGCCGAACGCCCCCCAGAGGGGATCCATGCAGACACAGAGACTCCGCTTTCGCCACGAGGTCATCGACGCGGCCCCCCCGACGACCAAACTCGGCACCTGTCTGACGACCGATCTCACCGGCAACGGTCACCCGGACGTCGTCGTCGGAGGAGCCGGCCCGGAGACGAAGCTGTTCGTGGGCGGGGGCCGGACGCGGCTCCCGAGCGTGGAGGGGATCAAGCAGGCGACGGGGCTCGCCGGTCCGACCCTGTTCTGGTACGAGAACCCCGGCTGGGAGCGACACGCCATCTCCGACGTCCCCCAACTCGGGGTCGGGTGCGCGCTCGGCGACGTCGACGGGGACGGACGCGTCGACGTCCTCGCCGGACAGGGGATCCACCACAACGCGGTCTACTGGTTCGAGCAGCCGCCCGACCCGCGCTCGAGTTGGGACCGGCACCTGGTGACGGAGCGTTTCGAGAAGTACCACGACCTCGCCTTCGGGGACGTGGACGACGACGGCGATCCCGAGGTGGTGGGGCTCTCTCAACGCTCCGGAGTGGTGTTCTACTACGATATTCCGGCGGACCCGACGGTCGAACCCTGGCCCGAGGAGAACTGTCACGTCGTGGACGGGGACAGCGACGCCGAGGGCGTGTGGATCGGCGACCTCGACGGGGACGGCCGGACGGAACTCGTCGTCGGCACGGACGTCTACCGTCGGCGCGACGGGACCCACGCGTGGACCCCGAACCGATAGCCACCGGCTGGGACGACGTCCGCGTCGCGGTCGGGGACGTCGACGGCGACGGCGAGTACGAGGTCGTGCTGGCGGAGGGAGATTCCCCCACCTACGGCACCCATCCCGGACGGGTCGCGTGGTTCGACCGGCGGGACGACGGCTGGGAGGAGACGGTGCTCGCCGACGACCTGTTCTGTCCGCACAGCCTCCAACTCGCGGACTTCGACGGGAACGGGCGGCTCGACATCTACGCGGCGGAGATGAGCCTCGGCGAGAACGACGTCCCGCGACACTACGTGTTCAGAAACGAGGGCGGGGGTCGGTTCGAACGGACCGTCGTCGCGGAGGGAGTCGAGACCCACGAGGCGAAGGCGGTGGACCTCACCGGCACCGGCGTCCCCGACGTCGTCGGCAAGTCCTACACGCCCGACCACCACGTCGACGTCTGGTACAACGACTTCGAGGCCGCAGGGCGCGACGCGGAACGATGATCGGACCGGCGGAACGGGCGGCGATGGACGGATGACTGCGGGAGGTTCCGACGGCGACCCGATACGTCGTCGGGACGTCCTGCGCGGGGTCGCGGCGCTCGGTACCGCCGCGGGCGTCGCCGGGTGCGGATCCAAGACGCCCGGAAGCGGGGACGTACCGCCACCGGAGGATCGGACGTCCTCGTCGCCGACGGTGTACGCCGGGATCCTCTCGAGCGAGGAGGTCGCGGCGATCACCCAGCAGGTGACGGCCGGGAACGAGCCCTGGTCCACGGCGTACGACGCCCAACTCCGGGACGCGAAACGGGCACTGACGGCGACGCCGGTGAGCGTCGTCGACGACGGATCCCCCGACGGCGTCGACGAGCATCGGTTCGCCACCGGCGAGGACCGGCCCGATTACCACGCCGCGATCGATATGGGCACGTGGGTCCGCGACCTCGGGATCGGGTACGCCTTCACCGGCCGCGAACGATTCGCCGAACGGGCGATCGAGCTGCTCGATCACTGGTTTCTCGCCCCCGAGACGCGGATGTATCCCTCCGGCCGGAACTTCGGCGAGGCGTACTTCTCCATCGAACTCCACATCACCATTCCGACGCTTCTGTACGGCGCAGCGCTCGTCCGCGACGCCTCCCACTGGTCCACCGTCGAGGCGGATCGGGGGGGAGCTCCGCGCGTGGGCCGAGACGTACCTGGCGGACCTCGAGGACGGCGAAGGGCGACAGCGGTACACCGGGGTCGTCCGGAACAACATCTACGCCTGGTGGATCCTCGCCCGGGCGACCGCGGCGGCGTATCTCGACGACCGCGACGCGCTGGGGCGCGCGTTCGACGACTGGCGTGAGAACGCCTTCGACCAGCTCGAGCCGAACGGACTCTTGAGACACGAACGGGGGCGGACGGACGGGCTGGACTACTCCATCTACGGGCTCAAGTCGCTGACGCTCACCGCCGAGATCGCCCGGCACTACGGCGTCGACCTCTACGAGTACTCCCTCCCCGACGACGATACGAGCGCGCTCTTGCGAGCCTTCGAAGGGCACCAGCCGTACGTCGTCGGCGCGGAGGAATGGGAGTGGGGAACCGGCGAGGACGGGTACACCGACGCGGAGCGGACGGCGGCGGGATCGGTGTACGAACTCGCGTACTCGCGGTGGAACCGCACCGAGTTCCGGCGCGTCGTCGAGGCGATCGGTCGGCCGCTGTACGACCGGCGGATCCTCGGGTGGACGACGCTGACCCACGCCAACCGCTTCGAACTCGATCTCGACTGATATCGACGGCTTACCCGAGTACGCGAAGCATAACAAACCGGATCCTCCGCTAAGCGGAGCGCAATGATTCGGATCGAACCACGTCCACGGGGGCGGTCCCGGTGAACGAGGGCAGCGACCGTGCGTTCGTCCTGGGGCTCGACGGCGTTCCGTGGCCGCTCGTCGAGCCCTGGATCGAGACCGGCGAACTCCCCGCGTTCGCCGAGTTGGTCGAGGAGGGGGCGTCCGGGCCGCTTCGGAGCACGACGCCCGCGAACACGCCGGTCGCGTGGCCCTCCATCGCGACCGGCGCCTGGCCCGATCGGCACGGGCTGTACGAGTTCATGAAGCTCGACGCCGACTACAGCCAGCGGCCCTACAACCGGGAGGACCTCCGACGGCCGCCGCTCTGGGGCCTGCTCTCGCCCGCCGTCGTCGCGAACGTGCCGATGACGTATCCCGCGGGCGGAGTCGGCGAGGACGGGACGATGGTCGCCGGGATGATGACACCCACGCCCGACGCGGACGGGTTCACGCAGCCACCCGAACTGGCCGACGAGATTCTCGACCGGATCCCGGGGTATCGAGTCGGACTCAAGTGGCACCGGTACGGCGATGACCGACGCGACGAGTTCCTCGAAGACTTCGCGGAGCTGTTCGAGGGACGCCGCGATCTGTTGCGGTCGCTCATGGAGCGGGACGACTGGCGGCTGTTCTTCTTCACGTTCACGGCACCCGACAGGCTCCAGCACCTGATCTGGGACGAGGACGTACTCTTAGGCCACTACCGCGATCTCGACGCGGTCCTCGCGGAGGTAATGGAGTACTGCGATCGACGGAACGCGACCCTCTACGTCGTCTCCGACCACGGGTTCGGCCCCATCTCGCGGATCGTCAACGTCAACCGGGCGCTGGCGGACGCGGGGCTGTTGACGCCGAAGGACTCGAGCGGAGTCCGGGCCGCGCTCTCGCGGACGGGGTGACGAAGTCGCGCGTCCTGGGTGCCTTAGCGCGGGTCGGCATCGACGACGAGACGCTCGTCGAGCGGCTCCCGGCGTCGGTCGTCGACAGCGTCGCCCGGACGGTGCCCGGGGACCACGCCCTCTACGACGTCGACTCCGAGCGAACCGAGGCGTTCCTCCACGGGCTGGGGAGCGTCTACGTCAACGACACCGCTCGCTTCGACGTCGGGGCGGTCGACCCGAGCGAGCGAGACCGGGTCAAAGCCGAGGTGATGGAGGCGCTCTCGACGCTGAGGGACCCCGCCACCGGCGACGCGGTTCTCTCGGTCCACGACGGCGACGACCTCAACCCGGGGGACGAGTTCGCCCCGGACGTGGTCGTCGAGGGCGTCGAGGGGTACCACGTCAAGCCCGGGCTCGAGGACGACGCGGTCGTCGACGCCGACGGTATCGCCGCCTACCACCGACCGGACGGCGTGTTCTTCGCTCGTGGCCCCTCGATCAAGGCCGGAACCGCGGTCGAGGGAGCGACGGTCGTCGACGTGGCACCGACCCTTCTCCACGGGCTCGGCGAGCCGGTTCCGGCGGCCGCCCAGGGAACGGTGCTGACGGAGGTGTTCGAACCCGAGTCACCGCCGGCGACACGGGAGGTGTCCCGTCAGGACCGCGGCTCGTCGAACGGAGCGACCGACCGACTCGAGAGCGACGAGGCGGTCGAAGAACGCCTCCGCGGACTCGGCTACCTATGAACCGCGAGTCGAGCGAATCCGGGGGAACGAGACCCGGAACGCAGAGTGGGTCGGACGGTCCCGAAACGCAGAGTGGGTCGGACGATCGACGCGCTGGCGACGGGAGTGGCGAGGGGAGCGACGGCGGTGATTCGAGCGACGGAGGCGACCCGAGGGATTCCATCGGCAGACGCCCCTATCTCGGGTTCCTCGGCGCTGCGGTGGCGTCGCTCGCCGGCTGTATGAGCTCGGAAGCGAACGACGACCCGAGCGGCCATCCGATTAATCCACGGGACGACACTTCCCAGGGAGGAATGCACGACGACGCATCGCCCCCCGAATCCGACGAGGAGCGGTTCGGGACCCGGCACGGGATCGAGTTCAACCGGGTACTGGACGCGGTCGACGACCTGGGTTTGGACCCGTCGGGCGAGGTCGCCGTCGAGGACGACATCGAGTCGGCGCTGTCGAGCGCCGGGACGCTGCTGTTGTTTCCGGAGGGACAGTACCGTTTCAGTGCGTCCGTGTCACTCGACGCGGAGCGGATCGGCCTCCTCGGACGGGGGTCGGTCGAGTTCGTCCCCGACCCCGGATTCGGCAGCCTGTTGTTCGACGGTCAGGGAGAGGATCTCGACGACGTGCTCATCGAGAACGTCGACGTCGACATCCGCGCGCCGGACACGACCGCCGGGATCAGGATCAAGTGTTGGAACCGCTTTCACATCGAGGATATCGAGTTCCTCGGCCGGGGGACGAAGGACTCTCCCGGCGGGACGACGAGCGCGTTCCTCCTCGCGCTCCGCAACGAAGACGGACGGGGGGTCCTGCGGAACGCGGTGGCGAAGAAGGGCTCCCGTATCGACGGCTACGAAGGGGGAAACGGACGGATCGGCGTGTGGGTCGGCTGGACGAACAAGGGGACCGTCCGTATCGAGGGGTGTGACTTCCGCGAGTTCGGCAACAACGGCGTGTACGGGTCTCGAACCCCCGGAAACGTCGAGATCGTGGATTGTTACTTCCTCAACAACAACGTGGCGGGTCCACGCATCGGCGGGGCGGGGAGCTACGTCGAGGACTGTACGGTCGAGATCGACCTCAGGAAGTACACCGGCGGGAGGGTGGACACGTCGACGGAGTTCAACACGCGGGCGATCGTCGTCGAGCAGGGCGTCCAGCGGGAGGGTGCGGAGCCGCTACCGGCGGGTGCAGAGATCCGCGGCTGTACGCTCCGTGCTCGCCGGTCGCCGCGGTCGCAGGCGGTCATCGAACAGTCGCCGCAGGCGCGCAGCCTCGTCGTCCGCGACACGGATATCCGGTGTGACATCGACGGGACGCCGGCGGTACGTCGCGCGCCGGTGGGGACGCTCCCCTACCGGCCGGACCGGGAGCGGCCACCGCTCCCGCACTGGACACACCTGCGGAACGTCACCATCGGCGGGAACGCGGCCGGCGGCGTCGCGGTCGACCTCCGACTGGCACCTGGATCGACGGTGGCGAACTGCGAGATCATCTGTCGGGGGACGGATCGGGACGGGATTCTACTGGATCAATCGCTGCGGAGCGAGGTGAGCGGGAGCAGTATCTGGACGGACGGACACCCGATCGTCGTCGCCGTCGACCCGACGACCACGCCCGACCACCACCTCCTGTGTCTCAACGTCGAGACGGTCCTGGAACGGTTCAGCGACGACGGCGCGGCCGTCGAACTCACCACGGACCCGCCCCTGTTCCGGGTACTCGCCCGGAACTCCGGGACTGACAGCGTCTGTCTCGGACTCGGACCCACCGTGTCGACGTTGCCGTTCGTCGAAGCCCTCTCCGATTCCCTCCGGATCGGTATCGACGCGCTGGAGGACGGCGTCCCCCTCGGGCAGATATTGAACCGGCAGTGACGGGTCCTCCGACGCAGTACGGACAGATACACCCAGTACGGACGGATACCGGCCGTCGATCGAGACTCGCACCTGGATCGATCGGGTCTGTTACCGGGCCGAGACGGATCGCGGTGGGCTCGCTTCCGCGCGCGGCGGTCCCCCCTGTTCGCCCGCCGGTTCGCGGTGCCCTGTAGCGACGCCGCCTTCCCGTCGAAGTACTCGCCGATCCGCCCGGTAAGGAGCTCCTACTCATCGAAATGGCCGGGATGGAAATCTCTACTCGATTGAGAACGCTGGTAGGGTATCTCTACCACACGATAAACGGTACCATCACTATTCGGATACTAACTGGTAACCAATCGAAACCATCTGTCTCTACCCGGCCAGTTATTGGTGAAAACGGTTATTCAAGTAACTCGGGGATACTCGTCCATGTCCAAAGAAAGGACACCTGATGACGGTACAGTAGGAGACGATTACGGAAACGATACCGAGGTAGGAGACGATTACCGAGACGATTCCCGGCTGCTCGACCGTCGTGGCTATCTGAAGATGGCGGGTGCGGCCGCGGCAGCGGTCGCGACGGGCTCAACGGCCGGAGCCGCCGCCGGGGGAATGACCCGTCACGGTATCGAGTTCGATCGGGTGCTGGACGCGGTCGACGATCTGGGACTGGACCCGTCCGGGAACGAGGCGGTGAACGATCGGCTCGACGCCGCACTCTCGGAGGGGACGCTGGTGCGGTTCCCCGAGGGGGAGTACCGGTTCGACGGGGAGATCGTCGTCGACGCCGACCGCGTCGGCGTGCTCGGCGAGGGCGACGTGCGGTTCGTCCCCACGACCGGCTACACGGGGCTCCTGTTCAACTACGATCCGGTCCCGGACGACGTGCTCATCGAGAGCGTCGACGTCGACATGCGCGCCGACGGAACGACGACCGGGATCAGGCTCAGGTGCCGGAACCGCTTTCACATCGAGGACATCGAGTTCCTCGGTCGTGGGCTCACGGACAACTCCGGACAGGTCAGCGCCTTCCTCCTCGGGATCACGAGCGAGAGCGGGCGGGGGGTCCTGCGGAACGCGGTGGCGAAGAAGGGATCCCGTGCCGACGGCTACGCGAGGGGCAACGGGCGGATCGGCGTGTGGGTCGGCTGGACGAACAAGGGGACCGTCCGCATCGAGGGGTGTGACTTCCGCGAGTTCGGCAACAACGGGACGTACACCTCCCGGACGCCCGGACAGGTGGAGATCGTCGACTGCTACTTCCTCAACAACAACGCCGCGAACGTGCGCATCGGCGGGGCGGGAAGCTACATCGAGAACTGTACGATCGAGATCGACTTCGAGAAGTACACCGGACCGGAGCTGGGGGACATCTCGACGGGATGGGGGATGCGCGGCATCCAGATCGAGCAGGGCGTCCAGCTCGATGGAGCCGAGTCGATCCCGGCGGGCGCGGAGGTCCGCAACTGCGAACTCGTGGGGAGAAACGCCCCGAACGGAATCGCCATGGTGAACCTCTCGCCGCAGGGGCGGAGCCTGTCCATCGAGGACACCCGCATCCGGACGGACATCGGCGACATGTGGGCCGTCCGTCGGGGGCGACCCGGCACGATCTCCTGGCGCGAGTGGCAGGAGACGGCACCGAAACCCCACTGGATACGGATGGAGAACGTCAGCATCACCGGATCGGCGTCCGGGCGGGAGGCCGTTCGGCTCGTCGAAGCGGACGACTCGGTCGTCCGGAACTGCTGTATCCACCAGCCGGGGTCGAACCGCGACGGGGTCAACTTCGTCGACGCCGACGGCGGTGTCGTCGAGGACTCGACCATCGACGTGACCGGCAGGGAGATCACCCTCGAGAACTCGACAGCGTCGAGCTCGTCGATAACTCGGGACGGGTCGTGTCCGTTTCCGGACCCCCAGCCGGCGTCGTCGGGTTCGACGGACGATTCTACGTCTGACTCGACGGACGACACCACGTCTGACTCGACGAGCGATTCCACGTCGACCGGAACGAACGACGGTCAGGAACTCGTCATCGACGGGAGCGTCACCTACGACCGCGTGAACTACACGTTCGAGGTGGACGGAAGCGTCGAAGCCGGCCCGCGCGCCAACGGCAGCGACACGATCGACGGCACCACCGTCTCCGGGCACGTCGAAGGCGGCGTCGACTCCTTCTGGGTCACGGGCGAGTTCACCGACTTCCAGATGGACGGCGACGTGCCGATCCGTCTGGACGGCGAGACGGTCGCTCCGTCGAATCTGGTCTCGGAGGAGACGACCGAGTCGACCGACGAAAGCGGACGAGTCCACCGCGGAAGACACCGACTCCACGAACGAGGAGACCG
>NZ_WPCE01000083.1 GCF_009742825.1 Halorubrum sp. CBA1125 | reverse complement strand
GGTTCCGGGGACGGGACTGGCGGAAGCGCCGGAGGCGGAAGTGCCGGAAGTGCCGGTGGTGGAGGCGGAGGTACCGGTGGCGGGGGTGCCGGCAGCGGAATCGGTAGTGCCGCGACCGAGAACGGCAGCGAGGCGAGCGGTACGAGGACGGGTGCCGGCGACGTCGTTACCGGCGTCACAACGGGTAGCCGGAGCGTGCGTCCGGTCGCCGATCTGCGCGTACCCTACCGCGACCACCCGGACCGAACGCTCCGAGGCGTCGCCGAGACAGACGCCCCGACGAACGGGTCGGCCGCGAGAGACGACGAACGGAACGACGGCTCGAACCCGTACGACGACGCGCCGATTCGGTCGACCGCGTACGACATTCCCGGCTTCGGGCCGATCACGGCAACGGTCGCCGTCCTCGTCTCCCTCCTCGTCGCACGCCGGCGCGCGTGAGAAAAAGAGACGCCGACGATACGCTTTTGCTGGCGCGTTGCCACCCTCCGGGTATGAGCGTCACTATCACCCCGCCGCGAGAGCGGACCTGTGAGCTGTGCGGCCGCGAGGAACGGTGGGACGACGACATCCACGGCTGGCGCATCGCCGACGACCCCGGCAACGTCTACTGCATCCACGAGTGGGACATCAACGGAACGTTCACCCCCGTGGAAAAGTGACCGAGCGCCCGCGACGCTCGCGTGACCGCCACTCAATCTGACGTTCGTTCGGATCACGATTGAATAACACAGATTGTAGGAACTTATTACCCATATTTGAAAAATTCTACCCCCATCTCCGCGAATCTATCGAACGAACATATAGTGTGACAACGAGTCACCACCCGTTATGAATAATTACCTTATATTCCCTAATGTGTGTACGATGGATCCAACCCCTATCAGGGTTATCCCTTTAACGGATAAGCTGTGACGGGTGTGTATGACTAAGCCACGTAGTAATACCCGGGGGGACGACGCGACCGCTCCGGGCCACAGTGGGGGGCTCGCGGCCGCGACCGACGAGCGATCGAACTGCGGCATCGGCGGGATCGTCGATCTCGACGGCGTCCCGAGCCACGACACCGTTACCGACGCCGTACAGCTGCTCGAGAACCTCGAACACCGCGGCACGACCGGTGCCGAAGAGGACACCGGCGACGGAGCGGGGATCATGGTCGCGCGCCCTGATGACTTCTTCCGCGAGGTCGTCGACGCCGACCTTCCCGAAGAGTACGCCGTCGGCTCGATGTTCATGCCGACCGAACCGAGCGTACAGGCGGAGATCCACGACGTCATCGCGGAGGTGTTCGCCGTCTACGGGCTGGAGGTGCTCGCGTGGCGCTCGGTCCCGACCGACAACGCCGACCTGGGCGCGACCGCGCTCGACTCCGAGCCCGAGGTCGCCCAGCTGTTCGCCGCGCCGGTCGAGGGTGCGGGCCTCGCGGAGCGATTCACCAGCGAGGAGACCCGGCCCGACGACGTCGACCCGGAGCTGCTCGGATTCGACCGCGCGCTGTACGCCGCCCGGCGCGAGATCGAAAACGCCGTCGCCGACGTCGACGGCGCCGGCCGCTTCTACGTCTGCTCGCTGGACCGCCAGCGCGTCGTCTACAAGGGCCTGCTGAAGGGCTCACAGCTCGCCGACTACTACCCCGACATCACCGACGAGCGGTTCGCGAGCCACGTCGCCCTGGTCCACGCGCGGTTCTCCACGAATACGCTCGGCGCGTGGCACCTCGCGCACCCGTACCGCAACATCGTCCACAACGGCGAGTTCAACACGATTCGCGGGAACGTCAACTGGATGCGCGCCCGCGAGAACGACCTCGATCACCCGGCGTTCGGTGCCGAGCTCGACACGATCAAGCCGGTGATCGACGACCCGAACCAGTCGGACACCGCGAGCGTCGACAACGCGCTCGAACTCCTCCTGCAGACCGGCCGCGACCTGCCGCACAGTCTCCGGATGCTGATCCCCGAGGCGTTCCGTGACGACGACCTCATGGACGACGACCGAGTGGACTTCTACGACTACCACGCCTCGCTCGTCGAGCCCTGGGACGGCCCCGCCCTGGTCATCGGTTTCGACGGCGACCAGGTCGCCGGTGTCCTCGACCGGAACGGGCTCCGGCCCTGTCGCTACGAGGTGACCGAAGACGACCGGCTCGTCGTCGGCAGCGAGGTCGGCGCGCTCCCGACCGACCCGGCCGAGGTCCGGCGGCGCGGTCGACTCCAGCCCGGCGAGATATTCGTCGCCGACCCCGAGGAGGGACGCATCGTCCCCGACGACGAGGTGTTCGAGGAACTCACCCACGAGCGGTACGGCGAGTGGGTCGAGGAGCGACAGGTCTCTCTCGAAGAGCTCGTCGACGAGGACCACGTGGCGGCCGGGATCGGCCTCGACGAGGACGACGCGGACCTGCCCGAGGAGGCCGACGACGAGGCCGATGCCGACGTCGCCGCCGATGAACCGACGGTTCGCGCCCATCAGGCGGCGTTCGGGTACACGACGGACTCGCTGAATCACCTCGTCGAGCCGATGGCGAAAGACGGGAAGGACCCGGTCGGATCGATGGGCGACGACACGCCGCTGTCGGTGCTCGCCGACGTCGACCGGCCGCTTTTCACCTACTTCAAACAGCTGTTCGCGCAGGTATCGAACCCGCCGATCGACTACATCCGCGAGGAGCTGGTCACCTCGCTGGAGACGCGGATGGGCAACCAGCAGAACCTGCTCGACGAGACGCCCGAACACGCCGAGCAGATCGTCGCCGACTCGCCGGTGCTCACCGACGCCGAGGCGGCCGCCCTGCGCGACCTCCCCGGCCCCGGCGAGCGCGCCTCCGGCGACGAGGGCGCGGCGGCGTTCTCCGCCGTCACCGTGGACATCACCTACGAGCGCGACAGTTCGCTCGTGGACGCGGTGAACCGCGTCCGCGACGACGCGGCGACCGCGATCGAGGACGGCGCGGACGTGGTCGTGCTCTCCGATCGGGCGGTCGGGCCGAACCGGCTGGCGGTGCCGAGCCTGCTCGCGACCGGGGCGGTCCACCACCAGCTCGTCCGGAAGGGGCTCCGCAATCGCGCGGCGGTCGTCCTCGAATCCGGCGAGCCCCACGAGGTGCACCACCTCGCGACCCTCGTGGGCTACGGCGCGGACGCCGTCGATCCGTACCTCGCGTACGCCTCCATCTCGGACGTGGTCGCCGGGCCGGACGGCGCCGACGAGAGCGAGGCGCTCGCAGCCTATCGGAAGGCGCTGGAGGACGGACTCCTGAAGACGATGGCCAAGATGGGTATCTCCACGGTCGAGTCCTACCAGGGCGCGCAGATATTCGAGGCGGTCGGACTCGACTCCGACTTCGTCGCCGAGTACTTCGAGGGCACCGAGATCCGAACCGAGGGGATCGGCACCGAGGAGATCGAAGACGACCTCCGCACCCGCCACGCGATGGCGTTCGGCGCGGACCCCGAACTGGAGACCATCGGCGAGTACGAGCACCGCTCTTCCGGCGTCAAACACGGGTGGAACCCGCAGACCGTGGGCACGCTCCAGCAGGCGGTGCGCGGCGGTGACTACGAGCAGTACCAGGAGTTCGCGGAGCTGGTGAACGATCAGAGCGAGGAGATCCAGTCGCTTCGCGGCCTGCTCGAGTTCGAATCGGACCGCGACCCGGTGCCGATCGAGGAGATCGAGTCGGTCGAGTCGATCGTCGAACGCTTCTCGACGGCCGCGATGAGCCTCGGGAGTATCTCGCCCGAGGCCCACGAGAACAACGCCATCGCGATGAACCGGATCGGCGCGAAGTCCAACACCGGCGAAGGCGGCGAGCCGCCCGAGCGGTTCGGCACCGAGAAGGAGTGTAACGTGAAACAGGTCGCCTCCGGCCGGTTCGGCGTTACGTCCGAGTACCTCGCGAGCGCCGACGAGCTACAGATCAAGATGGCGCAGGGCTCGAAGCCCGGCGAGGGCGGCCACCTCCCCGGCAAGAAGGTCAACGAGATGATCGCGCACGTCCGGTGTTCCACGCCGGGCGTCGGGCTCATCTCGCCGCCGCCGCAACACGACATCTACTCGATCGAGGACCTGAAGCAGCTGATCTTCGATCTGAAGGCCGCGAACCCCGAGGCCGACGTCAACGTGAAGCTGGTCTCGGAGGCCGGGATCGGCACCATCGCGGCCGGCGTCGCGAAGGCGAACGCGGACGTCGTCCACGTCTCCGGCCACGACGGCGGGACCGGCGCGTCGCCGAAGACGTCGATCAAGAACGCCGGCCTCCCGTGGGAGCTGGGGCTCGCGGAGGCGAACCAGATGCTCCGCGCGACGGGGCTGCGGGACCGCATCCGCGTGTCCACCGACGGCGGGATGCGGACCGGCCGCGACGTCGCGGTCGCCGCCGCGCTCGGCGCCGAGGAGTACGTGTTCGGGACCGCGTCGCTCGTCACCTCCGGCTGCGTGATGGCACGGCAGTGTCACGAGAACACCTGTCCGGTGGGCGTCGCCACCCAGCGCGAGGACCTCCGCCAGCGGTTCCCCGGCCAGCCCGACCACGTCATCAACTACATGACGTTCATCGCCCAGGAGCTGCGCGAGATCCTGGCCGAGCTCGGCTACACGGAGCTGGAGGAGCTGATCGGTCGGCCGGAGCTGCTGACCCAGCGCGAGACCGACCACGAGAAGGCGAAGCACCTCGACCTCTCGGCGGTCATCGCCGACCCGGCGGGCGACGCCCGCACGAAGACCCGCGAGCAGGCGCATTCCGGCATCGACGAGCTGCTCGACTGGGACCTCATCGAGGAGGCGAGCCCGGCGATCGAGGACGGCGCTCCCGTCGCGCTCACCCGCGACGTCGAGAACGTCGACCGCGCGATCGGTGCGACCCTCTCGAACCGGGTCGTCTCCGCCCACGGCGGCGAGGGGCTCCCGGACGACACCGTCACCTGCCGGTTCGACGGCTACGCCGGCCAGAGCTTCGGCGCGTTCCTCGCGCCGGGGATCACGATGGAGCTGACCGGCGCGGCCAACGACTACGTCGGCAAGGGGCTCTCCGGCGGGCGGCTCGTGATCAACACGCCCGAGAAGGCCGGGTACGACCCCGCCGAGAACGTCGTCGCCGGTAACGTCTGCCTGTACGGTGCCACCGCGGGCGAGATGTACGTCAACGGCGTCGCCGGCGAGCGGTTCGGCGTCCGCAACTCCGGCGTGACGGCCGTCGTCGAGGGGGTGGGCGACCACGGCTGCGAGTACATGACCGGCGGCGTCGTCGCCGTGCTCGGCGACACCGGACGCAACTTCGCGGCCGGGATGTCCGGCGGCGTCGCGTACGTGTACGACCCGGACGACCGGCTCGACGACCGGGTGAACCGCGGCATGGTCTCGGTCTCGGAGACGCTCGACGAGTCGGACGAGCGGATGCTCCGGCGGCTGGTGGAGAACCACCGCGCGTACACCGACAGCGAGCGCGCGACCGAGCTGCTCGACGACTGGGAGCGCGCGCTCGACGACTTCGTCCGCGTGTTCCCCGACGCGTACGCCGACGTCATCGCCGAAGGGAAGGGCGCGGACGTTCGCGAGGAGCTTCCGGCGTCGGCCGAGGCGGTCCCCGGCACCGCGACCGACACTCCCGGGCAGGTCTCCGGCGACGACTGATTCCACAGGACGCTCGACCGGCACGGTCGCGGGGCGCCCCGCCGGACCGCTTATTAGGTCCCGCTCGAAGGTGCCGGCGTGGACGAACTCGTCGTGAGCACGGACGTGTACGCCGAGCCGGAGTCGGTCTACGAGTTCCTCTTGGACTTCCCCGGATACGCCCGGTACTCGGAGTACCTCCGGGAGGTACGGACGCTCGGTGGCGACGGCGGGCCGGGGACCCGATACGCGCTCACGTTCGCGTGGTGGAAGGTGTCGTACACGGCGCACTCGGAGGTAACCGACATCGAACCCCCGACGCGGATCGACTGGGAGATAACGAAGGATATCGACGCGAGCGGCTGCTGGCGCGTGACGCCCGCGGGCGACGACACGGCGGATCCAGACGGAGAGACACCAGCGGATCCCGGCTGCGAGGTCGCCCTGGAGGTCGCGTTCGATCCGGGCTCGGCGAGCCCGGACGCGATAGACCTCCCGCGGCTGGTCTCGTTCGACTGGGTGCTGAAGAAGGCGATTCCCCTCATCAGGGGCGAGGCCGAGCGCGTGATCGAACGCGCCGTGCGAGACCTAGAGGGATCGCGGCGGGACGTCGACCTCGACGTGTACGTGGACTCCGACCGGACCTGAGTGCCGACAGGGGAGCCCGACGCGACGAGGACGCTCTCGGTCCGTGTTTCGAAGCGCTTAAGATATTCACCGGGAAACGAACGAGTGCGTACGAGGGCTCGTAGATCAGTGGTAGATCACTCCCTTGGCATGGGAGAGGCCCCGGGTTCAAATCCCGGCGAGTCCATGCGAAATTAAGTGCCGTCTCCAGGGTTCTTACCTTCGGAGCTACGGCTCTGAAACGCCTGTTTTCGCCGGAATCGACTTGCATTACTCTCCCTTCTTCGGGGGGAGTTCACCAGAACACCCGGCGCGGGCCGCTGCCGTACGGCGGTCCGCGCAGGGAAATTGAGGTGAGCCTGGCGTGACGCTGACCCAACAACCCGACGGCGGTCAGCATCCGCCGGTTTGCCGTTACTGTGGCGGATTCATCAAACCTCGGGGGCGCGACTGTCCGGCGCTCGCCGAGGGGGGGTGTGAGCCATGACGGCCGGCAACGGTCCGGGTCGCGAGACCTGGAGCCGGCTGCTCGCGCAGCTCGACGACCCGCCGGTCGGCACCGTCGCCGAGGCGCTCGCCGACGCCCGCGATCTCGACGTCGGGGGCGCGTACGACCGCGTCGAGGAGGCGCTCGCCGAGGGTGTGCTCGTCGAGGAGGACGACGGCAGCGCGTTCGGTGCGGTGCGCGTCGCCGAGGAGGACGAAACGCCGGATTCGGCCGCTTCCGAGGGGCGAGGAGGCGGTTCTCCGGGGGGCGACCCCCAGGGTGAGACCGCCGAGACCGGTGTCCGTACCTGGGGTGAACTCGACTTTTCGCGGATCGACCGTGAGAGGTGGGCACCCGCACAGATCGAACGCGACGCGTGGATGTGCCGGAAGGAGTCTAAGGCCCCATACGCGCCGTGGACCGACGCCGACGCACCTGTCGAGTGTAATCATGAGGACCACGGCGAGACGACAACGTGCGCCGAGTGTTCGCACCACGCCGGGTACAAGTGGGGCAGCGACGGGAGCCGCGAGCACGTGCACACCGACCACGAGACCGCCCGCGAATGGGCGGGCATGGTCCCGTCCCTGTCGTCGGATCTCGTCTATATCCAGCGGGAGGCGGACCCGTTCGCGTTCGTCGACGGCGACGACGTGCGCGACCCGGAGACAGGCGAGATCCACCCGGCCTTTGAGGCGATCCTTGAGCACCTCGGCGTTACGTACGCCGACGTTTCCACCTCCGGCGGCGGGGTCCACGCCGTGTACCGCGGGGAGATCCCGCTCGACGGTGTACCCGAGGCCAAATTCACGATCGACACGGAACCGTGGGGGTCGAACGACGACCCACCCGCCGTCGAGATATACGACGGGAAACACGTGTGTATCGCGACCGGCGACCACGTCGCCGGCAGCGGGACCGAGGTCACCGAGTGGGACGACGAGGCGCTCGCCGAGATTCTCCGCGCGAACGGCTACGAGGAGCGCGAGGAGGTCGCGCCGACACCGACCTCGACCTCGAGGACTACGAACCGAAGGCGACCGGCGCCGACGAGACGACCGACGACATTCGCGATATATTCCGCGCGCTCGACCGGCTCGACCCGAAACGCGTCGGCGAGCGGACGATCGTCAGCGAATGGACACGCGGGCGTCGGTCCTTCCTCCCGGTGTGGGGGTCCTCCGACGACAGCGGGACCGCAAATTACATCGACGACCGGATTTGGCACGACACCGGCCACGACGGTGGGTATGGCGGTCCCGCGGTCATGGCTGCGATCGACGCCGGGCTCATCGACCACGCCGGAGCCGAGCCGCGCGACGTCCGGGGGGAGACCTTCTTCAAGGCGATCGACCACCTCCGCGAGCTCGGGTTTTCGATCCCGATGCTCGACCGCTCCAGCAGCGAGAGCGGCACCGAAGAGTATGGTCGCGACCCGCGCGAGGTCTCCGCGACGGTCGACCCGCGCCGCGCATGGGACGCCGCCGGGCGGGTGACGCCCGACGAGGTCGACGGCCTGGAGGCTGCCGCCGACGCTCCCGACCGCTTTGCCTGCCCCGCGAGCGGCGAGGCGGTCGACGTCGTGCGGGCGGTCGGGGTTCGCGAGGAGCTCGTCGACGGTCCCGACGAGCCCCTCGACGACGTGTACCCACAGGCGTACGCGATCGCTCGCGAGGAGTACGACGCGCCGCTGCCAGCCTACTACACGACGAGCGACGCGATCGCCGAGTTCGACGCCGTGCTCGACGTGATCGGCGAGACGACGTATTGGGATCTCGACACCGACACGCTCGCGACCGAGGAGACCGCCTCGAGCGACGAGGTCGGTGGTGACGCCGTCCGGGCGCTCAACCCAGCGTGGCGTGAGAGTGAGAGTGAGGCGTCGGTGCTCGTTTTCGAGAGCGGGACGATTTGGGACGCCGACACCGAGCGCGTGCTCGACGTCGTGCGGTTCGCCGCGCTCGACGCCGGGATCATCGACGCGCCGAACGACGAGCTCGCCGGCGGGGCGTTCACGGACGCGTACCGGGCGACGCGCGAGGAGTACGGCGCGCCGCTGCCGCGGTGGGACCCCGCCGAGGACGGTGCGCGGGAGCTGACGCCGCAACTCCCGCCCGCCAAGGAGCTGCTCGACGCCCGCGACGTGAGCGGCGTCGACACCGACGCGCTCGACGAGGCGCGTGCCGAGGTCGAGGAGCTGATTCGCGAGGCCGCCACCGACGACGGCTCACCGACGATCGTCACCGCGCTGCCGGCGACCGGGAAGACCACGGGCACCGTCAAGACGGCCCGCAACCGGCCGCTGTCGTACCTCGCGCCGCGGAAGGAGTTACAGGCGCAGGCGCTCGACAAAGCCGAGCGGTGGGGCGTCGACGCGCGGATCCTTCCGGTGTTCTCCGACGAGCGGGTCGATGACGGGATCCTCGCCGCCGCGACGTCGCACGTCCGCGAGGGCGGAAAGGACCGGCTACGGGATCGGTGGTCGCTCGTCGCGAACGCGCTCGACGGGGCGAGCGAGGGGGATCGCGACGTCGACGTCGAGGACCTCTTTACCGACGACGAGGGCGACGAGGAGGTCACGCTCGACCGCCCGACCTGTCCGACGGCCGACGGCGACCACGGCCCCGCATGGGCGCTCGTCGTACACGTCGCCCGGCGCCTCGGGTACACGCCTCGCGAGATCCACACCCAGGCGCAGGGGCTTTTCGGCGCCGAGCTGCCGTGTGCGGACGGCGAGACGTGCGAATACTCCGCCGGGTGGGAGCATGCGAGCGACGCCGACGACCCGGCCGACCTGCTCGTCGGGAGCTACGTGCACGCGCACGTCCCGAGCGTCCGGACGGCCTACTCCCGCGACGCTCGCGGGCGCGTCGAGACCGCACCGCGGGCCGTCGTGCTCGACGAGTTCGTCGGCGACGCGTTCGCGAGGGAGTTCGACGAGCTCGCCGACGACCATGCGACGTGGCTCGCGCGGTCGCTGCGCGACGACGTCGACGACCGGCGCGACGTCTATCAGCGTGAGCTCGGCGCCGACGAGTGGGTTCGCGCGTGGCTCCGCGGCGAGGGGGGCGACGACGATCGCGTCGACGGCGCGCTCGCGTCGCTCCGGCGCGTGCGGGATCTCTTCGACGCCCGCGAGGGTGTCGGGGAGATCCGCGAGGAGGTCGACGCCGAGCTCCTCCGGCAGCTCGACGTCGCCGAGGCGCTCGACGCCGTGCACGACGACCCCGTCGGCGCGTACCGCGAGCTGACGGCCGCGCTCGACGCGCTCGACCCCGAACAGCCGGGTGCCGGCCTCGAAAAGTGGATCCGGCCGGCCGTCGTCGACCCGCTCGCGGACGCGACCGTGAGCGGTACGGTGACGCCGGGGATCGACAGCGTCGACGTTGACGCGCTGCCGGTCACGGGCGACCTCCGGCGGCTCGTCGTTTCCGCGCTCGACGCCGTTCGCGAGGGCGCCGACGCCGCACCCGCCCGCCTCGACGCCGCCGCGACAGCGCTCCAGGGTGGCCGCGAGGGGTGCCGCCGGCTCGCCGCGTGGGCCGACGACGGGTATGCACACCCGGACGCGCACCACCTCCTCGAAGCGATTATCGCCGACAGCGACGACCCCGGCACGTCGCGCGTGCACACCGACGCGTGGGCGTTCGACGACCGGGCAACCGACGGCACCGCGCTCGACGTCGTCGACACGCACGGCCGCGCAACGACCGTCCTCGACCGGAACGGACACGGGGCGGTGCTCCACAACCCACCGGCCCGAACCGGCGCCGGCGGCGGCGACGTCCCGCTCGTCGGGCTCGACGCGACCGGTCGTGCCGAGCTGTGGTCGGTGGCGCTCGGCGAGGACGTCACCGTCGACGACATTCACGACGACCCCGCGGAGCGGGCGGCGTTCCTGGAGGACGCGCTCGATCTCCGCGTGCTCCGGGCCGCGGACCGGCCGCGGTACTACGAGGGGAGCCCGGCGTCGAAGGACACCGACGGCGACGTCGCGCTCCTGGAGGCGATCGCCGAGGAGTACGCCGGGATCGACGCGCCCCGCGAACGGGGCGGCGAGCCCGTCACCGTCGGGCGGCCGGCCGCGATCACGACGAAAAGCGTCCGCGAGGTGCTCGAAAACGACGAGCGGCTCGACGACGTCGTGAGCACGTGGGAAAACTACGGCAACGTGAAGGGATCGAACGAGCTCGGCTCGCAGCAGCTCGCCGCGATCCTCGGCTGCCAGCACTACGGCGACCACGAGATCGAACGGTTCGCCGCGCTCGCCGGCGAGGAGGTCGACACCGACCGGGGCACCGGGCGCGGCGCCGATCTCGCGTACGGGTCCGAGCTCGCCGACGCGTACCTCCGGCACATGCGGGAGGATCAGACCATGCAGGCGATCCTCCGGTTCGCGAGGGGCGACAGCGGGGCGACCGTCGTCGCGAGGACCTCGGCGCTCCGCGAGGACCTACCCACCGTCGGCAGGGCGCAGGTCGCCGAGACCTGGAGCGAGACCGCGACCACGATCGCCCGGCACTACCGAACGCTCGGGCGGGAGTTCACGACGGCCGACGTCCGCGAGGCCGTCGACGTCGGGCCGCGGCAGGTGCGGCGCGTGCTCGCGGAGCTCGCCGACGCTGGGTACATCCGCCGCGTCGAGGAGGCGCCGGGGCGGGCGACGACGTACGAACGCGTCGACGAGCCCGGCGCCGGCGAGGTCGAGCTGCCCGATCGGGGTGAGGCTGTCGCCGCGACCGGACACACCGCGACTAACGTACCCTATACATGGAATGTCCGGGTGTTCGGCGGCGAGACAACCCCGTCAGCGGGAGACCCCGCCTCACCGACGCGTGTAACCCACGCCCCACCCGCGCCCGATACGGTCGACGGCGTCGAACCTCCAGGCTAACGCTCACACACAGACCGGGTCCGCCCCCGATCAAGAGCGGCGCGTATCTGTTCTCACCACAGTGGGGGTTCGTCTGGTTATATTATTTTTCAGCCTTACTAATAACTTATTAGAGCACGAACGACCCATTATGGCTCGAAAAAAACGACCCATACCGCCGATTCACAGGCGGCGATCAAACAGGCACGGACGACGATGAACCCGCCGACACAGATGAACCGATCGGGATGCCCGGCTCGCCCGTCGGGGGAGGCGGGGTCGGCGACGGTGATATTCCGGATGACAGCGCTGACGGTCCCATAGTTAGCGAACCCGGGACAGACCCCCCAATCGGGACCCCGGATTCTCCGGTTGGTGATGGTGATCCCCCCGTCGACGATGTCGAGATCCGATAGCCGATGACCCCGCAACAGAGGAACCGATCGCGACTCCCGGGTCACCGGTCGGCGGTGGTGGGGTTGGTG
>NZ_WPCE01000061.1 GCF_009742825.1 Halorubrum sp. CBA1125 | reverse complement strand
CGCCGTCGCCGCCGTCGCCACCGCCGCCACTACAACCGGCTATCGCACCGAGTGATGCGGCACTCGCACCGGCTAAGAACTTTCTTCGGCAGACCGTACACCTAATGGCATCGTCGCTATTGTTCGGAGCCATTGCGTTTCACCCCGGCGCGGCCCATGCTAATAAATCATGTGGTTAGATCACAGCCGGCAACATTGCACCTTTTCACGGGCTGGGACTCGATCAGACACCCGTTTCACGGCACGCTTCCGGGCTTCTTCTCTCGTCCGGTCAGTCGAGAAGTCACCCGATAACGAGATCGCGAAAGCGGTATCGCACCCCCAGTCGACCGGTGCTAGATATCGAACGCCGATGGCGGTCTTGAGGTGTCAGTAAGGTTGATACCACTTCGGCCAGTGGTGTGTAATCGTGGAAACCGCTATGAGCGAGACTGAGCTGTTTATTCACGGCGAATCGACCCCTGCAGCGGGTGAAGCGACATTGACACTGGTTGACCCGGCCACGGGCGAGGAGGTCGTACAGGTCGCAGCGGGTACCGAAGCGGACGTCGACGAGGCGGTCGCGAGCGCCCGGGACGCGGTCACAGACTGGACGGGAATGTCGACCGAGGACCGCGCCGAATTGTTCTTCGAACTGTCCGACGCGCTCTTGGAACGGGAAGACGAACTCGCCACGCTTGAGATGGAAGATACGGGGAAACCGATCTCCCAAGCCCGCAGTGGCGTCCGGTCGTGCGCGAGATACTTCGAGTACTACGCCGGGATCACCGACAAGATCCGGGGTGATAGCATACCGGTCGGTGACGGCTACGTTGACTACACCGTTCGAGAGCCGCTGGGAGTGACCGGTCACATCATTCCTTGGAACTTCCCGCTGAACATCCTCGGCAGGACGATTGCACCGTCGCTAGCGTCCGGAAATACCGTCGTGATCAAGCCGGACGAACACACTCCTCGTACCGCAGTCGAGGTCGCGAAGATAGCTCACGAGGTCGGGTTCCCTCCGGGGACGATCAACGTCGTTCCCGGACACGGATCCCGGGCTGGTGCCGCACTTTCGAGCCACCCGGACATCGACGGAGTGAGCTTTACGGGATCCGTCGAGACGGGGATCGAAGTCGCCAAGTCCGCCGTGAGCAACGTCAATCCGGTACACCTCGAACTCGGCGGAAAGAGTCCTCTCGCCGTGTTTCCGGACGCGGATCTCGAGGCCGCCGCGGAAACGGCCGTTGACGCGATATTCGGTCGAAACGCGGGGCAAGTCTGTACGGCCGCCTCTCGCCTCCTCGTCCACGAGGACATTCACGACGAACTGGTGGATCTGGTGGTAGAACGAGCGGGCGAACTCTCGATCGCGGCCGGACCCGACGACCCGGATATCGGTCCGCTCGTCTCGGAAGACCAACTCGACCGAGTGCAGAGTTACGTCGACGTTGGCCGAAGCGAGGTCGGCGAGCCGATTATCGGCGGGACGTCGCCCGATCGGTCCGGTTACTTCTTCGAACCCACAATCTTCGACGACGTGGATAATCAGACCCGGATCGCACAGGAAGAGATCTTCGGTCCGGTACTGGCCGTGATCGAATTCGCCGACGAACGAGAGGCCATCGAACTGTCGAACGATGTCGAGTACGGGCTCGTGGCCGGTGTCTTCACCAGCGATCTCGGGCGTGCACATCGATACGCGCGTGAGGTGCAGGCCGGGCGGGTGTTCGTGAACGACTGGTTCGCCGGCGGCAAGAACGCGCCGTTCGGTGGATACAAATCGAGCGGATTCGGGCGCGAGAAGGGTCTCGAAGCCATCGACAGCTTCACGCAAACGAAGAACGTGTGCGCGAACATCGAGTTTTAAGACGGGGGCAACCCACGTCACGGCCCTTCGTTTCGCAGCCCTCCAATCTCCGACGACTGCACAGCGAAGAGAAACGCGTCGACCTCGACCCACAGGAATTATCGTTGCTTGATCGACTTCCGCAACTGATCGCAGTCGTCGATCTCCGTTCGTGTGGGGATCTACGGCTCACTACGAGCCCCTGTCAGGTGATCTGTCTCAGGTCGCTCAGCGATTCGATCCGGTAGGTCGGTTCGGTCCGGAGTTCGTACCCCTCCCGGTGTGCCCGACAGATGAACGCCGAATCGAGGCCCGCTTTCTCGGCGGCTGCAATGTCGACGTTGCTATCGCCGACGAACAGCAGGTTCTCCATCTCGAATTCGGCGATGATACGCTCGAGATAGTACGGGTCAGGCTTCGTATACCGGATGCCGTCGTGGGTCGGCGGCCTCCCGTAGACCGCGTCGAAGAGTCCGTCGATCTCGAAATAGTCGAGGATACCTTCGACGGTCCGTTGCTGGTTGTTGCTCACTAACCCAAGGCGCTGGTCCAGTGATTCGAGAATGTGACTGTCATCGTACAGCGGTTTTTCCCCGTCTCGTACCGTCTCGAGTTGTTTTTCCGATGCATACTGTTCGCGAACTCGCCAGAACTCGTCTGCATCGAGTCCCTGTTCCTGGCAGAGGCGCTCCAGTTCCTCGATAGTGAGTGCGGATCCATACCGCACGGCGTCGACGTGGTTCGCATCCGGGTCATCGATACCGTGTTCGCGGAAGGCCGCTTCCACCGCCTCGCGAATGAGCAGGTCTTCGGTGGGTTCGAGAATGACACCGTCCATGTCGAAGACGATACCGTCGTAAGTCATGTCGTCGTCACAACTCCATCGAAATAATTAAATGTTCTGGATAGGGAATCTACACGTCTATCTGCTAGTCCGAAGAACAATATATCGGCCGAGAGGCTGGGCCGCCGAAATCCCCGCTGGGCATTGTCTGCCCGTAGACTGGACCGACAGGAGAGAAACCCTCCGAAGCGGTACGTACCGCTCCTCGATTCGTCCCGGTAACGTCTCGAACCTATCGTTTCTGGCGTTTGCCTGTCGCTATTGGCGGCGAGGGTCGTCTTGTATCGGTCCCCTTTCGGATGTTGATCTCGTTTGCTTTCGCGAGTCGCGAATAATACAGATGCAGGAGAGATTACAGTTAGTTAGCCCTGTAGAAGCGATGCGGTTCGGGTCTCTCTTCTCTATATGTTACACAGATATATTTTACATTGATACTACTGTAATACACATGATGATACAACCAGGATGATTACATTAGTAATGCTGTAATTATATGCGGGGGGGTGAGATGTGAACGAGAGTTCGACAGCGCGGACCGTGTGATCGACCGATCGCACCTCGCGAATCGGTCTATGTCGACGGTTCAACCCTCAATTCGTCCATATATCGGTGACTGAGTTCCCAAATGTGGACAGTGGGTAGCCCAGCATCGGCGACGTGATTCGTCGCCTGCGAACGACCGCTCAGTAGGCGACTCGTGTCCTAGAAGCTCCGTGAACGACGTGAAAGGTGTAACTGGTTCAGATCGCCGACGAAGGTCATTGAATCAGTTCGCGAGAAGCGGGGGAGACGCTTCGAGTGGACTATCAGCGTACAGACCCCGGAGAGGGGCTTCTGTAGGGGTAGTTTTCGATCACGCTACGGTCGACTGACACCCCCAGTCCAGGGCCCGATGGCACGGTAAGTCGACCGTCTTCAACCTCCAGTTCCGTCTCGATGATGTCGCTGGCGAGGGGGAACGGATACATACCGACGGAATCCTCCCCGCCGTAGATAGGGTACTCGAGGAGGGTACACTCCGGCGCCGCTGCCACGAGGTGAGCGTTCGCGACGACACCAAGTTGTGTCCCGTAGTTGTGGGGAACGTACGTCACGTCCCGACCCTCGCAGAACTCGACTGCCTGGCGAGAGCCGGTGTAGCCACCATGCTGTTTCACGTCGCCCTGGAGGAACGACAGAAAGCCGAGCTCCGCCATGTTTACTAAGTTCCCCGGTGTCGCCTCGTTCTCGCCGGCAGCCAGAGGGACTCCCGTGGCCTCACTCAACCAGCGGTACGACTGGTAATCGTTCGACGGGAAGGGCTCTTCGATCCAGAACACCTGGTCGTCCATGTATTCGACGAGGGACCGGATCTCCTCTCGTGAGTACGAGGCGTCGTCCAAACTCCACCAGGCGTGGGCGTCCACGATGATGTCCACTTCGTCGTCGAGCCGAGCCCGGAGGTGATCGATGATTCGACGGTCCCAATCCACGCCGAATCCCGCCCGATATTTGTACATGTCGTACCCCTGTTCGACGAGATGAGTCGCCTCTTCGACGTACTCCTCCGGGGAGAGATAGAACCCGCTGCTCGGGTAGACCGTTAGCGTCGGCGTGGGATCGACATCGTACTCAAGGAACTCGTAGATGGGTTGGCCGCGGCGCTTCCCGAGGATGTCGTAGACTGCAATATCAACGACGCTCTTGGCCTGCCAGCGGAGGTACTCCGGCAGGTTCGTCGAGTCGATCACGTTGTGGACGGACGCTATGTCGTCGATATCCTCGCCGACGAGGTCGGGCCCGACGATATTCCGGATCACGTCTCCGATGTCGTCGTGGGTCGCCTCGTTGAACTCCTCCCATTTCGTGACAGTGCCCGTACCACACGGCGCCCAGCCGATCTCTCCGGCGGTCGTTTCCACCGAGACGAGGATAACGTCACGCTGGGTTATCAGCCCGGCACCGCCGTTGAGACGATACGACCGGGGCGTATCGACCGGTGACGAGAGAACATACGCGGAGATATCCGCTATTGCCATCTGTTAACACGTTAGTAGCGTGATTTATAAAGTTTGGCTCTATCGTAGCACCGGCAGCGAGTGATCGGCGGGAACTCCTGTGATATCGGTAGTGTTTTATCCCACGCTTTTAACGGTTAGATATGGATTTTGAGAAAATATTCGGAACTGAGAAGCCGATCATCGGGATGATCCACCTCCCCCCGCTACCGGGGGCGCCGAAGTCGGACGGCGACCTCGAGTCAGTCGTGACACGGGCAGTAGACGATGCGGCGGCGTTAGACGACGGCGGTGTCGACGCGATACTGATCGAGAACTTCGGGGACGTTCCGGTGTATCCGGACGACGTCCCGAAGCACACCGTGGCGTCGATGACCCGGATCGCCGTCGAAATAACGAAGAAAACGGATCTCCCACTGGGCATCAACGTCCTGCGTAGCGACGCGGAGGCCGCCCTCTCGGTCGGCGCGGCCGCCGGTGCTGCCTTTCTCCGTGCGAACATTCACACGGGCGCGAGGGTGTCCGATCAAGGAATTATCGAAGGACAGGCTCACGAGACGCTCCGGCTTCGAGACCACCTCGACGCCGACGTCGGCATCTTTGCCGACCGGGACGTGAAACACTCTGCACCGCTGTCGACTGACAGTTACACGGCCGAGTCCTTCGCCGATCAGACCGAACGCGGACTCGCGGACGCGATCGTCGTGTCGGGGCGAGGGACCGGACAGCCGATCGATCGAGAATATCTCCACGACGTGGTCAAAGAGCGGTCCTCGTTCGGTCTCGAGGCCCCGATCGTCGTCGGTAGCGGTGTCGACCGGGATTCAGTGGCTGAACTCCTCGAGGTAGCCGACGGCGCCATCGTCGGCACTGGTTTGAAGCGCGACGGCGAGACGGCCGCGCCCGTCGACAGAGAGCGCACCGCCGAGTTGGTCGCCCGAGCCGACGAGGTGCGGTGATCGGAAACCCGACGTGGCGGCAGGAGTCCTTACCGACTTGACTTCACGCGTTTAACGAACACCCCACCGAGCTGGTCCATCAGCTCGTCGGTGCTGTGGGCAGTCCGAACGGCCCTTGGGGTCCGCAGAGCAGTCTCCCCGAACCAACCACTCGACGACCAGTTCTTCCGGTAGCTGCTCCCGAATTTGGCCACCAGTCGTGAGTGGCACCGCCGTCGCGTCAGCGGCGAACCGCCGCCAACCACGATCGCACGCCCGATTCGGTACCTGGAAGCGTCAGAGAGGCCGACGCCGATTACCGTCGGAGATGCTGGATTTTGGCGGAATGAGTACGCCGATCGAACACTGTGAAAACGACGAGTGGATCTGTCCTCGCGCGGCGCCCGCTCTGCGGGAGCGACTCGGACGCTTCTCTCACGTATCGGGGTAGTCGATCTCCTCGAACAGGCCGGTGAGATCCGAAAGTCGATAATCGACCTCGTATTCCCCGTCGGGCTCTACCGGTTCGTCGCCGACGTAGATCGCGGTCATTCCCGCGCGGTTCGCCCCGACGATGTCCGTCGAAAGGGAGTCACCGATCACGGCCACCGAGGCGTCGCGGTCGGTCGCCGCCAAGTCGAACAACAGGTCGTTGGGTTTCCCGACGATTGTCATGTCAGCGCTATTAGTCGCGCTCTGAACGGCGGCCAAGAACGCCCCGGTTCCCGGTTCGATACCGTTCTCTGTGGGATAGGAACCGTCCGCGTTCGCTGCGATTATCGGGACCCCTTGACGGGCGTATCTGGCGGCATCGTTGACGTGCTGGTAGGTGAACTCGTCGTAGAACCCGACGACCACGGCTTCCGGGTTGGCCGGATCGACGGTAACACCCTCCTGTTCGAGCATCCTGGCGAACTCCTCTGTACCGACGACGTACGCCGATGTGAATCCTTCTTCGGCCAGGTATCGAGCCGTTGCCCACCCCGCACTCACCACCTGTGATTCGTCGATATCGACTCCAAAAGAGGCCAACGTATCCCGTATTGTCTGTCTCGAATCCTGTGAATTGTTCGTGATGATGGTTATCTCGACGCCCAGATCCTGTAACCGTTTCAGCGACTCAACGGCTCCGTCGATGGGGCGATCCCCGACGACGATCACACCGTCCAAATCGATCAGGAACTCGTCGAACGAACTCGCGAGCATAAGTGGATATACTCGTCAATCGATCACATAACTCTTTTGTTGCCACGAGCGTCCGTAGTGTTCTCTCGAGGCCACCGAGACAACCCTCTCAGCCCATGATCGCGGCCGTTCGAAGGAGATCTTGGTGTATCTCGCCGTTGGACGCGACGAGACCCTGACTATCGTATCGCCAAGGGTTCCCCTCGAAATCAGTTACTCGACCGCCCGCCTGCTCGATGAGATGTACTCCGGCGACGCTGTCCCACGGATCGATCCGTCCTGGAGCTACGACGCCGTCCAGTACACCGGCAGCGACCTTCGTGAGGGTGAATTGCGCAGTGCCGTATCGACGGGTGTTTCCGAACCGCCGGACGGTATCTGCTACTCCCTCCGAGTACGCCTCCCGAGACCCGAAACTCGGAGAGACGGTCGTCGCGACGTTAGCGTGCTCGGGCCTCGAATGGTCCGTGACGGTCACTTCTTTTCCGTTCCGCGTCGTTCCCCCGGGCTCACTGACGTAGATATCGCCGAGTGCGGGGGCGATATTCGCGGCGGCGATCGGTTTTCCGTCCTCGACTACCGCGACGGAAGTCATCCAGTAGCTATCGCCCCGGTTGTAGTTGTACGTGCCGTCGATCGGGTCGATAATCCACGCGTCCCCGGACTCCGGAACCGACTTCAGCTCTTTTTCTTCTTCACCGACGATCTCCCGGTCGGGATCTTCCTCCCGGATCGCCTCAATAATCGAACGTTGAGTCTCTTTATCCGCCGTCGTCACGATGTCTTTCGAATCGACTATTTTTTCGGTCGCATCGGCTTTGTTCTCCACGTCTATCTCTTCGCGAAACCGAGACAGCGCTTCGCGACCACCGATCCGTGCTACCGACTCGACAAACTCACCCATGGTCTCGATGCTCACATCACGGCTCATGTGTACCACCGTCTTGATCTTTTCCCTTTCAGGATGTCAACAGTGGAGCGTGGCTATTCGAAGCCGCGATCTGGTGGAGTCAGCGGTGCTACCTTCTGAAACTCGGTGACAGAAGCGCTAGATCAGAATTTGAACAAACCGAACTAGGCCTCGACGAGCGACGGGTTTCGCCGCTCACGTGCTGTGTCGCAGTCTACCAGATCCGGTGGCCAATCGTCCCACGGGTCGCGGTCGGCTCACACGATCGGCTCACACGATCGGGTGACTGCGACACCCTTTCAACGAAGCGGCGGTGCGGAGTCCCCTTCCTCAAGGAACGATCGAAGCGATCGAGGGAGGGGAGGAGCGGGGCGTGGTAACGTTGGTATCGATTCCACCAGACAGCGAAGGATGAGAGCCACGATTCCGGCTCGAAAGTGTCGTGTTTGAAAATATTTTAAAACAGATACGTTCGTCGTTTTACCTCACAAAACATATATTCGATAGCAGCCCGATTTTCATGACGACCCGTCTGAAATCGGATCGCGAGTCGTTCCAACGCAGTTGTGAAGTGACGAGCGTTCTCGACGAGAAACCCGATGGTGGCAAGCGGCCGTTTCTCACGCGGTTCGCGGAGAGACGGCGGCGTGAGTTGCGTCGTTTTCGTCTGAAACATCCGTACGTGAAGGGGTTGGTTCGTCTCGAGATCGACGGCGGTGTACAGCCGGTATCACTACCCTCGATCCGAATCACCGTTTCGTCAACCGCAAGCCGTTGGATCGGCATCGTCGTCGGGCCGTACGTCGGCCTTCTGCACCCAATCGAGAATCGCTGTTCGACTCAGATCGACACCAAACCTCTCAAGATACTGTTTGGTATTCGAAAGTGAGAGACCAGTAAGAGAGAGCTGAATACCCACTTGAATCGAGAACTCGGTCTGCTCTCTCTCTCTCTACAAGCGCCAGATCGATCCACTCAGTACCGCCGCTGAGGCGGTCGTTTTCGGCTGTGAACAGCCGAAACGACGACTTCCGGTTCCTACCGTAACACAACCTTGGGCGTGACACCCGTGGGTATGCTTGTCCGTTTGAGCCGGTCAGGTCCGGGGACTGAGCACATTCGATCGCCGTGTCGTCGACGATCCTCGGGTCAGAATCCGGGGGCGAACACAGCTTCGACACCGCTCTTCTCCCGTGAAGCCGGCAGAATGACTTCGATCGGAAACCGACTTAACAGAGGGGACCGATCGAGTGGTATGATCGTTCCAGGATCCAACACACAAACGTTCGCGACCGCGCTTGCCAAGGAGACGGGAGACGAACTCGCCCACGTCGAATATATGGATTTCCCAGACGGGGAGTTCATTGTCCGGGTACCGGAGGAGCTCGATCGGGCTATCATCGTGGCATCGATGGTCTCCGATCGCGACCATATCGAGGTGCTTCAGCTCCAGGATGCAGCGTGGGAAGCCGGGGCTTCCGAAGTCATCACCGTGCTCCCCTATATCGGCTATTCGAGGCAGTCAGAGGCGTTCAACGTTCGTCAACCCGTGGCCACGCGGGCGATGGCGCGCGCGATCTCGACTCGGGCAGATCGCGTTCTGACGGTCAATCCGCATCAGGAAACGGTGTGTGACTTCTTCGACGTCCCGGCTCGACCGCTCGATGCCGCCGGGTGTCTGGCCGAGCCACTTCCCGACGACCTTTCCGATCCACTGTTCGTTTCGCCTGGCGAGGACACGCTCGAATTGGCGACGACGGTTCGGGATACGTACGGCCGGGGAACGGTCGACTACTTCGGACAGACCCGTGATTACGAGACCGACGAGGTCGAGATCGCGCCGAGAGATACCGTTCTCACAGATCGGGATGTCGTCCTGGTCGACGATATCATCGCGACCGGTGTGACGATGAGCGAATCCGTCGCTTCAATCCAAGAGAGGGACGCGAACCGCGTTTTCGTGTCCTGTGTTCATTTAATGCTAGCCGGGAACGCGCTGACCAAACTGTCGAGGAAAAATGTCGAGTACATCTACGGGACCGACACCATCGAACACGCCGCCAGCGACGTGAGTGCTGCGTCGGTGGTAGCCGAGGCGCTGTAAGATCTGTCCGCTCTCGCCGTCGAACGCTTCGGTGAAATCGCGTCTAACCCTCGATATCTCGAAAGAGCAGCGCAGGGAGCGGACAGCAACGTGATTCCGTCCCCCAGCGGAGTCAGTTATGACTCGCCGTTATGCCTCACAGCACACGAGATATCTCGGAGAAAAGGGGCATCAATCGGCGACCCCGTCCGTGGAAGAGACCGACGGTTCGGTGAATCGGATCGAGAACAACCCCAGATATCCCAAGGTGAACAGCCCGGCGAGAACGTACAGGGTCTGGAACCCCCACAGGCTCAAGACGATCCCGAATACGGCAGGCGATAACGTTTGCGCGACGCGCTTGAAGACGTACAGACTGTTCACGATCCCTGCCCGGTAGTCTGGATCGGCGACAGCGGTTATCGAGTCCTTCATAACTGGGTCGAGTAAGGCGTCGCCGACCGAATACGCGAGTACGAGCCTCCGAGAACGACCAGTCCGTCAGAAAACGGGATCAGGGTCAGCGTGACGGCCGAGATCAGAAGAGAGCTACCGAGTGCCAACTTTCGACTGGTTCGGGCGACGACGAGGCCCGCGAGCGGCGAGACGAAGACGTACCCGATCCCGCGCAGAGAAAGTAAAGAACCGGCTTCGACGAGCGACGCATCGAGGATTCGCACCGCAAACAGGGGGATGAACGTCAGGAGCGCGTAGCGAACGAAACCGCGAGTGAACCCCCCGAGTATCAGGATCCGGACGTTCGTGTCTTTCAGTTCAGTTCGCATCGCCAGTCCGTAGCGCTCGATCAGTCGCGTCACGGACCCCGATCGCTCGGCCCGCTCGATCGTCTCGTCGAGAACCAGGTATGTGAACGCCGCCACCGGTATCGCAACGAGGTAGAGGAGAAACGGGACGTTCCAGCGAACCGACGCCAGATAGCCCGTGGCCGCGGGAACGATCATCGTTCCGAGCCCGACGATGCCGACGCGAAGGCCCTGTGCGGCCGAGTTTGCGGCGCCGTCGTGGTTGTCACCGAGCAGCGTGACAGTCACGGGGAATATCGCTGCTGCGCCGATTCCCATCACGAACGCGAACGCGAGCAACGCGGGGAAGCTATCTAGGAGGAACATCACGGCGCCGCTACACCCGAATACGAAGAGCGAAGGGACCAGGACGGTCCGTCGACCGTAGACGTCCGCGAACCAGGCTGCGACGGGGATGACGAGGATGGACGGCACCTTGAAGAACGACACGAGAAGCCCGACACGACCGTCCGAAACATTGAGAGCGTCCGCGATTCCGGGGAGTGCTGGGGACAACACCGATCCCAACATCCCAGTCAGCGTGACCCCTAATATCAAAACCGTCTGTCGGTCTCTGAGGATAGACCCGTACAGTTCCCGTTCCGTTGTCCTGACCATAGTGATGATCCTGTCCGTTCGCCTCCGCTCTAATCGAATCCCGGAACCATCAGAGACCGCTCCTGTCTGTCGTCCGGTTCGGCGGCATGAACGGTATGCGTTGCCGCACGTGACCGATCACACATGACGTTTCGAATCGGACGAGCAACATCCAGCCGACGAGGTGAAGTGGCTTTCCACGATACCGAGCTTCAAGACGCATTAGTATAATTATTACGGGATTGAGTATTTCGTTCGTATCAGGATCGACAGCACCGTACCGCCAGTGGTTGTCGCCGTTGATGCGGATCGCTTCTCAAAGCCGGCGAGTTGATCCGCACTTGCTGTTTGACGGCAAGATGCACCGGATGCCAACTTGGCCCACTCGGGAGTCCGTTCGCGCTCCACGAACGAGAAGTCGATCCCCGCAAGAGCATCGCCAGGGCGGTCGAATTCGGACGGAGACACGCAGAACTCGTCCGTCTCATTCTCTGATGTAACGGGACGATTCAAGTACCGAAGCATTTATTCGCCAATAGTTACCAAGGAAAGTTATGCTTGCGGACCGGTTCGATGGTCTCCTCTTCGACCTCGATGGCGTGGTCTACTTGGGCGACCAGCCAGTGACGAATACCGTCAAGGTCATCGAACGTCTCCAGCAGGAGGGAATCACCGTTCGTTTCATCACGAACAGTTCGTCTTCGACCCGGAGGGATATCAGGTCGAAGCTGGCCAAGATGGGCATCGACGTGGAGGTAGACGACGTTTTCAGTGCCGCCTGGGCGACTGCGACGTACGCGAGCGAAGCAGGCCACAACCGCGCGTACGTACTCGGAACACCGGGACTAGAGCAGGCAGTCCAAAACCAGGGGCTGCAGGTCGTCGAAACTGATCCCGACGTACTGATCGTAGGAAATGACAAATCTCTCACCTACGAGAAGCTGACCGACGCAACGAGAACGCTCTACCGCAACGACATCCCGTTCCTGGCGGTCAACAGCGATCCGGTGTACCCGACGGCGGACGGCATCTCTCCGGGGACGGGAGCACTCGTGAGTGCCCTTAAGACGGCAACGAACCAAGAGCCGATCGTGATCGGCAAGCCGCACGAGAACCTGTTCGACTTCGCGTTGGAAGGGCTCGAAGATCAGCGAGTCGCTATCGTCGGTGACACGCCAGAATCAGACGTCGCCGGTGCGCAGAGAGCAGGTATCGAAGCGATACTGTTTACCAAACACCAGCGTAATAGATCCGACGAGAGCCCCAGTGCCGATATCGAGATTAGCGATACGGCCGAACTACTGGAGACCGACAGCTGAATCGGAATCGCGGGTCGATCCGCTCGCAACTGCTCGTGAACGTCGGTCGGCTCTCGTTCGGCTCCCTACGGTCTGCTGACCTTTCCTGGGCGGAACAGGATCGACTGCGCGTCGTCTGCCCTAGAGGTCGGCTGCCTCAACTGCCTCTCGAGCGTCTCGGACCTTGTCAATGTGTGCCTGCGGCGACGGCAGGTCGTTCCCGTGGGATCCGAACGCCACGTGTGTGACGCCGAGGTCGTGTAACGCGTGGATCCGATCGACCAGTCCGTCGTGGTCGTGATCCCCGGTATTTACCCTCGCGTGGATGGGGAACGCATCCGGGTCTCGATCGTGATCTCTGAGGTACTCCCGCAAGGAGCCGATCTTCTCCTCGTACTCTTCAAGCGAGTATCGCGGGGCGATCCAACCATCCGCGATCCGGGCGATCCGATGGAGAACGATATCCGCACCGCCTCCCATCCAGATGGGTATCGGTTGCTGGACCGGTCGCGGGTTGATCCCCGCCGACTCGATCTCGTGCCACCTCCCATCGTAGTTCACGAGGTCGTTCCCCCACAGGCTCCGTAGGACGTCTACCTGCTCCTCGATACGTTTGCCGCGAGTCCGGAACTCCTTTCCGAGGCTCTCGTACTCGCGTTCGTTCCACCCGACGCCGACGCCGAGACGCATTCGACCCTGACTCAGGACGTCCACTTCCGCGGTCTGTTTTGCGACGAGCGGCGTCTCCCGCTGTGGCAGCACCATGATACCGGTCATGAACGTTAGATCGTCTGTGACCGCCGAGAGATGTCCGAACAACACCATCGGCTCGTGGAATTGATCCGTATAGTCGTACGAACCATCCCAGTTCTCCGACGGCGGTTCGACGCCGAGAACGTGTTCGTAAGTGAGGAGGTGTTCGAAACCGAGCCGTTCAGCTGTCTGAGCGTACTCGCGAACGACCGCTGGATCGGTACCAATCTCGGTCTGTGGGAAGTTAACTCCGAACTCCATGCGTGTCGTATTGCGTGGTTCTGACATAATACTAGTCATATAGATTCGGCTTTGTTGACATTCTCTTCACGTCCGTCGATCTGCTGAGAAGCCAGTTTCTCATCCAGTCCGCGAAAACGCGCGTGGAGACCTGCTCTTCTGAATGTCAGCTCGTTCAATAGAGCCACATACTCGACCAAATGGCGGAGGGTATCAACTGTACTCACACGACTGTACGGGAAACGAGAGCGTTACACGTTGACACCCTTCGGCCAAGGATAGCACCAGCTAACTGTTCAAGTCTGGCACCGTCCGCGATCGCGTGAATAGTTGCTTCAGGTGCGGTGTGTAGCGTGTCTCATTCTAGCTGTACGGGTCTTACAAAGCGCCACGTTAGTTGTTCTGACATCGACAAAACAAATAAGAGATGTTAGATTGAAACGCTAACCTAGATCGTGTCTCAAGACGTAGGTCCTCTCGCGCGAACGCTCGCGCTGCCGTACTACGATGACGCCCTCCCCGCACACGATGAGTTTCATGCAAACCGCGTGCGAGACATCGCACTCCGATTGGCAACTGACGTCGAGCAATCCGTCGACGAGGATGTCCTTGCCGCTGCTGCGTGGCTCCACGATATTGGGCGTCCTCTCGAACGAACCGATGAGGTTGATGACCACGACAAGTGGGCGACCCAAGAAGTCGTAGGGTTACTCAAGCCGGAAGGCCTCTCGAAAAACGAGATCGAGGCGATTCAGCACTGTATCCGTACCCACAGTATTCGGGCCAGCTCTCCCAGTCCGGAGAGTATCGAAGCGAAGCTTCTCTTTGATGCCGATAAGTTGGATGCAACAGGAGCGGTCGGAATTGCTCGGTTGGTTTGTATCGTCGGTGAGCGTTCCGGACAGTCGGGTGAGAGGTACGCCGTTATCGATGATCTGACAGCCTCCCGGGAGGCCACTTCAGACCAACGGGACGTAGCGCTCCTCCAAGATTGGGCGAAAGAACGCTTAAACGAATTATACACAGAACCTGCTCAAGAGCTTGGAAAGACACGCTGGAAATATATGGAGCGATTCTTCGAGCAATTTCATACGGAGATTGAGCCGACTGGGACACAGTAAACTGCTTCGCTCTTGGGAAGCACGTGATGGTGTCATAGAACGCTTCGCACGCCGTTTATTTCAGAGCGGAACTAGGAGAATCAGCTCTCAGATCGTGTGTGCTAGTAGTACGATA
>NZ_WPCE01000327.1 GCF_009742825.1 Halorubrum sp. CBA1125 | reverse complement strand
CGCGGCGCTCCGCGAGGCGGTCGTCGACCGCGGCAGGCCGCGCTCGCCCGTCGTCCCGGTCGGCGACCGGCAGCACGCGATCGCTCCAGAGGACGTGCCCGGCTGCGTTCGCCGGCTGCTCGACGGCTCTTCGACGGAGCGCGGCGACCGCGGTCGGAGCAGGTCGGCGTCGAGCCCGGTCCGCCGCGTCGCCCTCCCCGTCCTCACGATCCGGGCGGACGGAGAGCCGGTCCGACACGCCGCGTTCGACGTCGCGTTCCTGACCGCGGAACCGGCCCGGATCTCGGAGTACGCCGTCGGCCTCGACGAGACCGGCCGCGAGTCGTTCCGGGCGGACGGCGTCGTGGTCGCGACGCCGCTCGGCAGCGACGGCTACGCGGCCGCGGTCGGCGGCCCCGTCGTGGAGCCCGGCGGCGGGGTCTCCGTCGTTCCGATCTCGCCGTTCGCCACCCGAGCCGACACGTGGGTCGCGGCGAACCGCGTGACGATCTCGGTCGAGCGTGAGAGCGAGTCCGTCGCGCTCGTCGTCGACGGCCGCCGCCGGGCGCTCGTCGAGCCGCACAGCCCGGTCGAGATCGAGGCGGTCGACGCCGTCGAGGCCGTCCTCGCGACGGGCACGGGACCGGGTCGCGGGCGCGACGATCGGAAACACTCTAATAACTCGTGACCGGATATGGGCGTATGGATCCACTGCAGTTCCTCGTCCCGCTCGGGTGGCTGTCCGCGGCCGGACCAGTGCTGCCGTACGCCATCTTCACGCTGACGATCGCGAATCTCGCGACGCGGTACCTCGCGCACAGACGGCACGTCGAGCAGGGCTCCGACGGCGACAGCGTCGAGCCGTACACGCCGCACGTGTTCACGAACGTCGGGCTCCTCCTGGTGAGCTTCCTGTTCGTGGTCGAATCCCCCGTGAGCGGTGTCATCGTCTCCGTGCTCGTCATCACGATGCTGCTCGCCGACCTCTTCGAGCTGGAGGCGCGCAACGTCGAGGCCCGCAACGACATGCCCATCGAGGCCCCCAAGAGCGCGATCGCCGCCTCGGTGCTCGTGTTGGTGTACGCCTCCTACTACGCGCTGTTCTTCCTCGTGGAGGGCTTCTGGAACCAGTTCGTCGTCGCGTGACCGGCGCGTCTGGATTCGCGGCCGCGCTCGCCCGCCATCCCCGCTGATTCGTCTTCTCGACGGCTCCCTGCGTTGGAGCCCGCGGATATCGTTGAGTGATTGTGATTTACGACGTGACTCGTTCTTGCGATCAGGATGTCATAGAGCCGTCCACAAGACGTTGATTCCACTCGCGTTTCGGTGATAGAAGCCGTTAGAGTTGGCGTGCTAGTGGTACGATACTTCGGATGGAACCGCTCGATACGAGATCGTCGTTGACGCGGAGAACATCTCCAAAGCCCCAGCCGCTCGGCGGTACGTGGTCGACAGTTCCGCGACGAATACGTCCAAAGCCCCAGCCGGGAGGACTCGGGGGCCTTGCTGCGCGCCTCGGTCACTCGTTTCACTCGCTCCCTGCGGTGCTTACTGCGGCCGCCGTCGTCCTCCTGGCTGCCCCTTTGCGTCCCACCCCGCACCGCACAGCCCCGCCTCACACCTCCCCAGCCTCGCGGTTCGCGCTCTTTGAGCGCTCACCGCGTCCAGCGAGAATCGGAGATTCTCTGGCAGTCGGGCGTCGCCCGACGACCTCGCGCTCGGGTTCGCGTGCGCTGTCGCGCCCCGCTCACCGAAGCGCGCCGGCCGCACAGCAGATCGATCGTCTCTTCGGTTGGATTGAACGAATCAGGGAGACGAAGAACGGGTATGAGAACGGTTGTCTGTCCCACTCGTCCGTAAGTGCGCTACGACGAACCGCGCCCTGGCAGAC
>NZ_WPCE01000090.1 GCF_009742825.1 Halorubrum sp. CBA1125 | reverse complement strand
GTCTCCGTCGAGGTCGATCCCTTCGGCGCGCGCGACCTGAGCGGTCTCGCGGGCGGCCTCCCGGGCGACCCCGCCCGCGGGTCCGTCGATCGTCGCCCCGTTGGACGTCCGCGCGAGCGCCGAGGGGCCGTTTATCGCCGCGTTGACCGCGAGCTTCTCGTACCGCCGACGGGGCATGTCGGCGGCGGCGGTCGCCTCGATCCCCGCCTCGGCGACGCGGCGGCGACGCGCTCGGCGACCGGGTCGGGGCCGCCGGCGAGCGCCCCGACGACCACCTCGCCGACGCCGGTACACCGCACGCGACCCGGCTCGACGAGGCGCGCGCCGTAGCTCGCGGTGCCGGCGAGCACCCGCGCGTCCACCGCGGCGACGAGCCGCTCCTCGGTGAGCCCGTTCTGGAGCGAGCAGACCGTGTCGTACTCGCCGGTCGCGAGCGCCCGGGCGGCGGCGTCGGTGTCGTACGCCTTCGTGGTGACGAGCGCGAGGTCCGCGGACCGGTGGGTCCCGTCGGTGAGCGCTCGCGGGCGGACGTGGACGTCGACCGCGCCGTCGAGCCGGAGCCCGTCCGCGCGGATCCGCCGCATGTGCGGGTCGCGTCCGACGAGCGTGACGTCGTGAGCGCGGGCGAGGAGCCCGCCGACGAGACTCCCGAGCGCGCCCGCCCCGTAGACGAGCACCTCCATGTGCGGGGCCACGGGACGGTCCCGAAAAGGGGTGACGGTGGACGAAAAGGGATGGCGGGGGATGGCCGGTCGAAGCTTCGCGGGCCCCGCCTCTCAGTACGAGTCGACGTTCGTGCCGACCGAGCAGACGTACTCGCCGGCGGCGACCTGGGGGAGCCGTCGCGTGCGCCAGAAGACTCCGCTCTCGTCGGCGGTCACTCGTCCCTTGCGCTGGCCGAACACGTCGGTCACCTCGAAGAGGGCGTCGCCGGTGGCGACGCGCTCGCCGAGTTCCCGTTCGAACCGCACGAGTCCGCCCGCTGGCGCGCCGTACTGGTCGAAGCCGCGGGCGCGGGTCTGCCGTTCGAGGTCGGTCTCCCCGTCGAGAAAGCCGTAGTGGCGGAGCACGTTGAACACGCCCTCGACCCCGTACCGGATCGACTCTTCGTCCCAGCCGACGCCGCCGCCGAGCTCGGGGTCGATGGTGGGGATCCCGTGTTTGGGACCCACCCGCGCGAGCTGTCCGTCCGGACCCTTGATGTCGAGGACGTAGCCGCAGTCGAACACCTTCGCGAGCTCCAGACAGTCGTCGTGGAGGCGGTGGCGGAGCCCGCACCTGACCCGCGTCTCGTTTATCATCCGGCTGGTCGAGCCCTGGTGGAGGTCCAGGATGAGGTCCGCGCGCTTGGCGGCCTGGAACGTCTCGTGGGCGATCCGCTCGCTCGTCGTCCCCTCGGCGTCGCCGGGGTACCCCCGGTTCATCTTCCGGTCGTCGATCGGGTTCCGGTGTTCGGCCACCTGGAAGCCGAAGTAGTTGACGATCCCCACGACGAGGACCGTCCCCGCCAGCTCGGTCGGATCGAGCCGCGGAACGACCCGGTTGACGACGCCCAGCCCGTTGAGTTCGTCGCCGTCGCTGACGGCCTGCACGTACAGCGTCTCCCCGTCGTCGGTCCCGTTGATCACGGCGACCGGCAGCCGGACGGGGCTCCCGTCCCGCGTCTCGCCTACTTCGAGACGGCCCGTGTCCATCTCGCCCGGCTGTGCGCGGGCCGTTCCGAGCGCGATCATTACCCGGTGGTGGAACGGCGACCCCTTTATCCGTTCGGTCCGCGGCCGTCTGGTCGTCCCCGCGCCCCACCGCTTTTCACCTCCGGCGACCGACGTTCCGATATGACTGACGTCGAGACGGCGATCCGCGAGGCGTTCGAACATACCGACTACGACCTCGGAGACGTGGCGGTCAACCGCGGACAGGTCCGGGTTCCGGTGCTCCAGGAGGGCGCCGACCCGGACGCGCTCCGCGCCGTGATCGAGGAGGCGCTCGGCGCGGACGCGGTCGTCGCCGCGACCGTGACCACGGAGGCGATCGACGGCGACGACGCCATCGGGACCGTGGTCTCGTTCCGGCATCGTCCCTGAGCCCTGCTGTCCCTGAGTCCCGCTGTCCCTGAACCTCTCTGTCTCTGATCCCCTCGGTCTGTGTCCCCGCGCGAGCGACGGCATCACCCGACCGGACGCGGTACGATTAACCGTGCGGTGGCCGTACGGCCCGATCGTACGATGACGGCCGACGACGGACACGACGGCGCACAGTACCTCGCCGGGTCGCCGGTCCGGGTCGCGATCCTCCGGGCGCTCCGTGAGGAACCGCGGCGTCCGGCGGCGCTCACGGCCGTGGTCGACGCGACGCGGACGACGGTCCAGCGGATCCTCGGGGGATTCCGCGAGCGCGACTGGGTGGTCAAGCGCGACGCCGCCTACCACGTGACGCCGACGGGGGAGCGCGTCCACGACGCGTACGAGCGGCTCCTGACCGAGGTGGAGCGGGCGGAGCGGTACGGCCAGTTCGCCGCCGAACTCGGGCGCGTCGGCGCCGACCTCCCGGCCTCGGCGATCGCGTCCGGCGACCTCACCGTGGCCGCAGAGCGGACCCCGCTGGCCGCGGTCGACCGGATCACCGAACTCATCGACTCGAACTGCACGGGCGACGACGCCGAGATCCGCGCGGTCTCGCCGGTCGTCGTCCAGCAGTTCAACGAGGCCGCCGCGGACGCGCTCGACGCCGGCGTCGAGATCGAACTCGTCGTCGACCGTGAGGTGGTCGATGTCTCGATCGCGGAGTTCGGACCCGCGACCGAACGGGCGCTCGAAGACGACGGCGCGACCGTGTACGTCTCGCCCGAGCCGATCGAGTACGGCCTGTTCCGGCGCGGCGACGTCGCCTGCGTGACGGCGTACGACCGTCGGAACAACCCCCGGTGCGTGTTGGAGTCGACCGATCCGGCCCTCGTCGAGTGGGTCGACGAGCAGTTCGAGTCGTTCCTCGAGGACGCCGAACGCCTCTCCGCGGTCGTGGAGAACGCCCGCTAAGCCCGCAGATCTACACCCCAGACACGCCCGTCCGACGGCTGTCGTGTCAGCGTTTCTGGTCGCCTACTTGTCGTCCTCGTCGTTCGCCGTCTCCGAATCGCCGTTCGCCGTCTCCGCGTCGTTCGCCGTCTCCGCGTCGGCGGTCGGCGGCACCTCGTCGCGGGCCGGTGCGTTGGCGGGGACGACGGTCGGGTGGTCGATCCCGACCGACAGCCGAGTGCGTGCGCTCATCGTTCCGTCTCCACGTACGTGCCCGCCTCCCTAAAAATTACTCATGGGAATAACTCATCTGCCGGCGGGGACGGTATGCTCTCCGGTTATTCGAACTCGTCGGCGTACAGGTCCTGTGCGTGTTCGATCGCGTCCTTGGCGGCCGCCTTGTCCTCCCACCCGAGCGTCTCGACTTCCTTCCCGGCTTCGAGGTTCTTGTACGTCGAGAAGAACTCGTCTATCTCGTCGCGGATCTGCTGGGAGATGTCGTCGAGGTCTGCGATGTGGTCGAAGCGCGGATCCTCGCTCGGCACCGCGATCACCTTGTCGTCCTGCTCGCCGTCGTCGTCCATCTTCATCAGCGCGACGGGACGGGCCTCGATCACGCAGCCGGGGAACGTCTGGTCCTCGACGAGCACCATCACGTCGAACGGGTCCTCGTCGTCGTAGTACGACTGCGGGATGAACCCGTAGTCGTAGGGGTAGTGGACGTTCGAGTGAAGCACCCGGTCCAAGACGACGCCGGGGACGTCCTTGTCGTACTCGTACTTGTTGCGCTCGCCCTTGAGACACTCCACCACGGCGTAGATCTCGTCCGGCGCGTTCGGTCCCGTCTCGAGATCCTCCCAGAGGTTGACCATGTGCCCGACTGTGGGTGGATGACCCGCAAAGTCCTTTCGGGTTGTTCTCGGCGGTATCGGTTCCGGACTCAAGAACGCGATTCGTCGACGAACTGTCGGTCGAACGGCGATTTAGCGGACAGATCGTCCGGTTCCGTCACGTCTGCGAATCCCCCATCTGAGCAGCGCCACGCGACGAAACGACCCCGTTCGGGTCGATGTTAAGCGATTGGATATTAACACAACGAGGAATCTTGAGAAAGATTATAAGTTTGGGCATCCTTTGTCAACGTATGTCAGAGGCACGCGCAGTGACCGACGTATCGAGGTCAGCAGCCGATCTCACGGCATTCCAGCAGAACATTCTCGCCATCCTCTCCGAGGAGCCGATGTACGGACTCGCGATCAAACGCGAACTCGAGTCCTACTACGGGTCAGAAGTGAACCACGGCCGACTCTACCCGAACCTCGACGACCTCGTCGAGGAGGGGCTCGTCGAGAAGAGCGAACTCGACAAGCGGACGAACCAGTACGAGCTCACCGAGGCGGGCCACGACGCCGTCCTCGGCCAGCTCGAGTGGGTTCTCGACCGGTTCGTCACCGGTGAGACGCGTGCAGACGAGGTCCGCGAACTCATCGAGACGTAAGCGTCCGTAGGCGCGAGACCGTCCCGACGCGAACCGACCGCTCCCGCGCGGAACCGACCGTTCCTGGCACACGAACGCGGCGAAAGCCGCGATCCCGCCCCGGCGAGCCGCGGCTACCTCGAGGTGTCGGCGCCGTTCGCGTCGTCCGCGTCGCCCGCGTCGACGTCCGCGGCGATCGCTTCGATCACCGACAGCGACTCCTCGACGACCGCCAGCTGTTCGTCCGTCGGCCAGCCGTTCCGCGGGAGGTACTCCTCGCGGAACTCCGCGCGCATGTCCGGCGTCGCGTCGTCGACCGCGCGCACGTAGTGGTTGCTCATGAACGCCGCGAACGCCCGGGCGGTGGCCGCGTGCACCTCGTCGGCACGCTCGGTGACCGCCTCGGCGACGGCGTCGTTGTAGGCCGCGATCTCGCGGTATCGGTCGGCGTCGCCCGGTCCCGACAGCGACACTTCGACCGCGCGGTCGGTGGTCTCGATCCGGTTCAGTTGGACCGTCCCGTCCTCCATCCACTCGTCGGGGTACAGTACGAGCGTGTCGTCCTCCTCGCGGAGCCGCGGCGTGTACCCGTGGTCCGCGACGAGAGCGTCCCGGCGCTCGCGGTAGAACGCGGTGGCCTCCTCGGCGTCCGTCTGCCGGGCGAGCCGCGTGAGCCGCTCCGCCTCGTCGACGACCTCGACCGGCACGTCCGGGACGCGGTCGTCGGGGTCGTCGGTGGCTCCCTCGTCGAGTTCGCTGGGCTCGTCGGGGTCGTCGTCGGCTCGCATCGCTTCGCGTGCGTGCTCTCTCGCCCACTCGGGGGGGCCGTCGTCGTTAGCTGTCATCGAGTGCCTCGTTCGCCAGGTCGTCGGCGCGTTCGTTTATCTCCCGCGGAACGTGCGCGATCGACCAGCGGTCGAACCGGTCCAACAGCTCGCGGGCGCGGACCCGCTTCTCGCGCAGCCCGGGGTCGTTGACGTTCCACTCGCCGCGGACCTGCTTCACCACCAGCTCGGAGTCGCCGCGCACGTCGACCGCCTCGAACCCGTGTTCGTCGGCCGCCTCCAGCGCCCGGATCAGGGCGGCGTACTCCGCCCGGTTGTTCGTCGTCCGGCCGATCCGTTCGCCGCCCTCGGCGACGATCCCGTCGGCCGTGACCAGACACCACCCGACCGCGGCCGGACCGGGATTCCCGCGCGCGGCGCCGTCGAAGTAGACGTGCGCGCGGCCGCCGCCGTCTCGCAGCAGGCCGGTGAGCCGCGTCGGGTCGCTGCCCTGCACGACGACCGTGTCGTCGTACGCGACGGCGACGGCGCCCTCCCGCTCGGCGCGCCACCGCTCGTGGGCGGTGTTCCCCTCGTCGATCCGGACGCCGGCGTCTTCGAGCCGCGCCCGCGCGGTCGCCGGATCGCAGTCGATCGTCGGCATTCGGTGGTCCTCGGCGCCGCGCCGACAAAGGGCTGTCCGTCCGGTTCGCGGCGTCGCCGCCGCCGACTCCGTACGAGCGTCCGCGCTGTCGAGAAACCAGTTGTACCCTGCGAAACCACCCGTCGACGCTCCGCGTCGCGACGTTCAGCGACCGCTGCCGGCGGTCACCCGTGGATCCCCATCGCCTCGATCTGCTCCTGGTAGCGGTTGCGGATGGTGACCTCGGTGACCTGGGCGACGTCGGCGACCTCGCGTTGGGTCTTCTTCTCGTTACAGAGGAGCGAGGCGGCGTAGATCGCGGCCGCGGCGTATCCGGTCGGAGACTTTCCGGAGAGCAGCCCCTGTTCGGCGGTCGTCTCGATGATCTCGTTGGCCTTCGATTGTACCTCCTCGCTCAGTTCGAGTTCGGAGGAGAACCGCGGGACGTACTTCTTCGGGTCGACGGGACGCATCTCCAGGCCGAGCTCCTGGGAGATGTATCGGTAGGTGCGCCCGATCTCCTTGCGATCGACCCGCGAGACGTCGGAGATCTCCTCCAGCGAGCGCGGGATCCCCTCTTTTCGACAGGCGGCGTAGAGGGCGGCGGTGGAGACGCCCTCGATCGATCGGCCGCGGATGAGGTCTTCGCTGAGCGCGCGTCGGTAGATGACGGACGCGACCTCGCGGACGGACCGGGGGACGCCCAGCGCGCTGGCCATGCGGTCGATCTCCGAGAGCGCGAACTGGAGGTTGCGCTCGCCCGCGTCCTTGGTTCTGATTCGCTCCTGCCACTTGCGAAGCCGGTGCATCTGCGACCGCTTCTTCGAGGAGATCGAGCGGCCGTACGCGTCCTTGTCCTTCCAGTCGATCGTCGTCGTCAGCCCCTTGTCGTGCATCGTCTTCGTCGTCGGGGCCCCCACGCGCGACTTCTCCTGGCGCTCCGAGTGGTTGAACGCCCGCCACTCCGGACCGGGATCGATCTGCTCCTCCTCGACGATGAGTCCCGTTTCCTCGTGTATCAATTCCCCGTCGGCCGTCCGGGTGAGTTCCTCAGGGTCGAAGTCCTCGGGATCCAACTCCTCGGCGTCGACCTCCTCGGCGTCGACCCCCTCGGCCTCGGTCTCTTCCTCGTCGGCGTCCTCGTCCCGCATGCGCTGCCGGTCGTGATCCCGTTGCCGGGTTGGCCGTGTCATCGCATTTATATAGTATCCCGACGGACTGCCTTAAAAGTTCGTGAGGGTCGACGGATCGCGACCGCGGTCCAGACGCGGGGCGCGCGTCACGACCGGACCCGGTCTGCGACCTTCGTGACGGTCTGGTACGCCGAATCCGAGTAGGCGATCACGCGGACGTCGCGCAGGGTCTCGGGCTCGTACTCGGCGATAGCCTCGCAGACGATCCGGGCGCCCGTTTCGAGGTCGAAGCCGGCCGCGCCGGTGCCGAGGACGGGTATCACGATCGACTCACAGCCGAGGTCGTCGGCGCGTTCGAGCGCGTTTCGCGTCGCCGATCGGATGCTCGCCTCGGTCGCCCGGCCGTCGCCGTAGTGCGGCATCGCCGCGGCGTGGATCACGTGCTCTGCGTCGAGGTCGTAGGCGTCGGTGACGGCGACCTCGCCGAGGTCGACGGGGCCTTTCGAGACCGCCTCCTCGTTGATCGGGCCGCCCGCGCCCCGGCGGAGCGCGCCGGCGACGCCGCTGCCCATCTGCAGGCTCGTCCCGGCCGCGTTCACGAGCGCGTCCGCCTCCTGTGCGGCGATGTCGCCCTGAACGACGGTGAACTCCATGCGCGTGCGTACGCGACCGAGTCAGGAAAAGCCCTCGGCGCGAGCCGCCGGAACTGTTCGGCGGTCGGTCGCCGCTGCGACAGCGCTGTCCGGGGCGTCTCGTCGCGATCGCGTCTGGGTACCCCGATCGCCGTTCCGTTAGGCCTTTGCGCCGGCGGACCCTCCGTGCGGTAGATGGAGTACCTGGAGCGTCGGGTCGGGCTGGTCGAAGAGCGGATCGAGGCCGTCATCGACGCGGTCGAGCCCGAGGCGCTCTCCGACGAGGTCGCACACGTCGTCCTCGCGGGCGGCAAGCGCGTGCGCCCCGCGGTGACGATCCTCGCGTGTGAGGCGCTCGACGGCGACCCCGAGGACGCCGTCGACTTCGCGGCCGGCATCGAGTTCGTCCACAACGCGTCGCTCGTGATAGACGACATCATCGACCGCTCGGCGGTGCGCCGCGGCACCCCCTCCGCGTGGGCGGAGTTCGGTTACGGCCCGGCGATCGTCGCGAGTGACGGCCTGCTCGGCGAGGCGTTCGCGCTGTTCTCGACGGACCCCCGCGCGATGCGGACCGTCGCGGAGGCGATGGTCGAGCTCGGCGAGGGCGAGGCCACCGAGCTCGCCGCCCGCCCGACGACGGAGGCCGAGTACATGGAACTCGCCCGCCGCAAGACGGGCGCGCTGTTCCGGGCGGCCGCCGAGCTCGGCGCGGTCGCCGGCGGCGCCGACCCCCAGGCGATCGAGTCGTTCGGCGAGTACGCGGAGCGGGTCGGCGTCGCCTTCCAGATGCGCGACGACGTGCTCGACGCGACCGCCGACGCCGACGACCTCGGGAAGCCGACGGGTCAGGACGCGGAGATGGACCGGCCCTCCGTCCTGCAGGTCACGTCGCTCACGCCCGAGGAGATCAACGCTCGGGCGCGCGAACAGTCCGACCGCGCGCTGGCCGCCCTCGACGACGCCGACCCCCCGGAGACGGAGGCGATCGAGTACCTCCGCGACCTCGCGGAGTTCGTGGTCGTCCGCGAGCGGTGACCGCTCCCGGCCGGGACCCGCTCGGCGCGTTTTCGCTCGCGTTCGACACGCCGAGAGCCCGTCGCGAGGGTCGGCGGCGGGACTCGCAGGCGCCGGCGCGGGACGGCCGTACGCGCGACGCGCGTGCATTCCATACACGTGTGTATTCTCTCCTCGAACGGATTCGACGTATTCATTGTTGTGCGATCACGATCATATCTATGAACCGAGCAGAGAAGGCTGCCCTCCAGCTGCAGGCGGTCGCCGTGTTGCGGATGTTGAAGGAGACGCGGACCTACGAGGAGCTGTCGGCGGTGACGGGGCTCCCGGCGGGCGACCTGAACCGCTACGTGAACGGTCACGTGCTCCCCGGCACCGACCGCGCCAGCGAGGTGGTCGAGTCGGTCGGCCGCGAAGCGCTCGCGGACGAGTTGGTGGCGCGCGTCACGTTCGACGACGAGGGGTACGTCGACAACTCCGGCGTCGTCTTCGACCAGCCCTTCCTCGACCTGGTCGCGCCCGTCGCCGCCGAGACGTTCGCGTTCGAGACGCCCGACGTGGTCCTCACGGCCGCCACCGACGGGATCACGCTGGGCGCGGCGATGGCGTCGTTCTTCGACGCGCGCCTCGCGTACGCCAAGAAGTCGAAAGAGACCGCCGTCGAGGAGTTCATCGAGTCGCGCCAGCGGCTCGCCTCCGGCATCGAACTCACGTACTACCTTCCCGCCAGCGCGGTCGACGCGGGCGACACGGTGCTCGTCGTCGACGACCTGATCCGCTCGGGCGAGACCCAGGAGCTCCTCCTCGACATCGCGCTGCAGGCCGACGCGGACGTCACCGGCGTGTTCACGCTCATCGCCGTCGGTGACGAGGGCATGCAACGTGCGCGCGAGATCACGGACGCGCCGGTCGGGGCGCTCACGACGTTCGAGTGAACGTCTGCGGCTTCGAATAGACACGTTCGCGCATCATTCGCTCCGTCTGGCTCGAAACCTCGGTCGTATTGTCCACGTTCGTGGATGCCGATTGGTGTCGTACAGCAAGGCTTATCACGAGATGCTGAGGAACCACACCCGTTCATGGGTCTCACAGACACGCTGGCGGCGCGGTTCGACGTGGCTGAGCACGGTTCCGACGTCCGGACGGAGGTCGTCGCGGGGATCACGACGTTCCTCGCGATGTCGTACATCATCGTGGTGAACCCCACGATCCTCTCGAACGCGATCCAGATAGAGGGGTACAGCCAGGGCGAGGTGATCCAGATGATCGCCATCGCGACGGTCCTCTCGTCGGCGGTCGCGACCCTGGTGATGGCCTTCTACGCCAACCGGCCGTTCGGACTCGCGCCCGGGCTCGGGCTCAACGCGTTCTTCGCGTTCACCGTCGTGTTGGGGCTCGGGATCCCGTGGGAGACGGCGCTTGCCGCCGTCTTCGTCGAGGGCGTGCTGTTCATGGTGCTCACCGCGATCGGCGCGCGCGAGTACATCATCCAGCTGTTCCCCGAGCCGGTCAAGCGCTCCGTCGGCGCCGGGATCGGGCTGTTCCTGCTCTTCATCGGCTTTCAGGAGCTCCAGATCATCGTCAACGACGAGGCCACGTTCGTCACCTTGGGTCAGATCTTCGCGAACCCGTGGGCGATCCTCGGCGTGCTCGGACTCGTGTTGACGTTCGTGTTGTGGGCACGCGATATCACCGGCGCCATCGTCATCGGCATCCTGACCACCGCCGCCGCGGGGTGGGCGCTCACGCTCGGCGGCGTCTTCGACCGTGGGACGATCACGCCGGAGTCGCTGCCGGCCGCCCAGTACGACATCTCGCCGCTCGTGGGCGCGTTCGTCGAGGGGCTCGCAGACGTCGATCCGCTCACGTTCACGCTGGTCGTGTTCACCTTCTTCTTCGTCGACTTCTTCGACACCGCGGGGACGCTCATCGGCGTCTCACAGTTCGGCGACTTCCTCGACGACGAGGGCGACCTCCCCGAGATGGACCGGCCGCTGATGGCCGATGCCGTCGGCACCACGTTCGGCGCGATAGTCGGTACCTCCACGGTGACGACGTACATCGAGTCGTCGACGGGCGTCGAGGAGGGCGGCCGCACCGGACTGACGGCGCTCGTCGTCGCGATCGCCTTCCTCGCGTCGCTGGCGTTGATCCCGGTGGTCGCCGCGATCCCGGCGTACGCCTCCTTCATCGCGCTGATCGTCGTCGGCGTGATCATGCTCCAGGGACTCGTCGAGGTCGACTGGACGGACCCGGCGTGGGCGGTCTCCGCGGGGCTCACCGTCACCGTGATGCCGCTCGCCTACTCGATCGCCGACGGGCTGGCGGCCGGGATCGTCGCCTACCCGATCATCAAGGTCGCGATCGGCGAGTACGACGACGTCGCCGCCGGCCAGTACGTCATCGCGGCGGTGCTGGCCGCCTACTACGTGTTCCAGACGAGCGGTCTCATCCTCTAGCTCCACGGCTAATCGCGGGGGGACCGACCCCCGACGTCATCCGCCGTCGGCGTAGTCGCCGAGTGTCGCCTGGAGCCCGGCCGCGAGCGTCGACTTCCGGCGCAGCCGCGCGAGCGGTATCGGGAGGTGCTCGGCCACGCCGCGGACCGCCTCGCCGAACGTCTCGGCGGTCCCGCGCTCGCCGTCGAAGGCGTTCCGGACCGCCCTCGCGCACCCTGCCAGACGCCCCACCGGGGCCCCCCAGTAGTCGTCGGAGACGTGCCCGCAAACACGAGCGCCTTT
>NZ_WPCE01000215.1 GCF_009742825.1 Halorubrum sp. CBA1125 | reverse complement strand
CGTGCCCGTGTCCACCCACAGCAGCGTCGGGTCGAACGCGAGCCCCTGGTCGCCGGCGCCGACCGAGACGGTCACCGAGTCCTGGCCGCGGGCGTCCTGGTAGGAGCCGACGTTGCCTTCCGCTCCGCTCGGCCAGGCCGGCTCTGCCTCCTGTGCCGCCGCCGTCCCCGAGGTCACCGCGGTTGCTCCCGCGGCCGCCGTCGCGCCGCCGGCCGTCCGAATGAACGCGCGCCGAGAGACGTCGTCCGTGCTCATGCGCCTCGGTTGGTGACGCCCTGTAGTGAATATGTTGATCCGGGCGCGACCGCTCAACGGCGTTGCCACAGCGTTGCCACACACGCCGCGGAGCGCTCGACAGCGTTTTCTCGTCGGTCCCTGATGTATCGGACGTGTCCGACCCAACCGCACACCACGTGGGCGTTACCGTCACGGACCTCGACCGCGCCGTCGACTTCTACACGGAGACGTTCGGCTTCGACGTCGTCGACGAGTTCACCGTCGGCGACGAGGCGTTCGCGGAGGCCGTCGCCGTCGACGGCGCTTCCGCGTCGTTCGCGCACCTCGACGCCGGAGGGGCGATCGTCGAACTGGTCGCGTACGACCCGACGGACGACCCGATTTCCGACCCGGATCTGAACCGACCGGGCGCGGCTCACGTCGGCCATTCCGTGGACGACGTCGAGGCGTTCTACGCCGACCTCGCGGACGACGTGGAGACGCTCTCGCCGCCGCGGACCACCGAGAGCGGGACGACGATCCTGTTCCTCAGGGACCCGGAGGGGAACCTGATCGAGGTGCTCGACGCCTGAAGGAGGCGATCGACGCCTGAAACCGGAGTGCTAGTCGCTATCGACGGTTCCTCACCGCACCTTCGTGCCCGGCCCGGCGTCTCCGTAGGTCGTCAGGAGGTCCGCCTCCTCGCCGGCGGCGAGCACCATCCCGTTCGACTCGACGCCGAACAGCTCCGCCCGCTCCATGTTGGCGAGGACGACCACCTTCGTCCCGGGGAGGTCGTCGACGTCGTGCAGCTGTTTGAGGCCCGCGACGATGGTCCGGATCTCCGCGCCGAGGTCGACGCGGAGCCGCAGGAGGTCGTCGGCGCCTTCGATACCCTCAGCCTCCTCGATCCGGCCGATCCGGATGTCCAGCTCCTGGAACTCGTCGAAGCTGACGCGGTCGTCGCTGAGGGGTTCGACGTCGGTCGGGGCGGTGGTTCCGGCTTCGTCGTCCCCCGTGTCGTCGTCCTCGGCGTCGCTGTCCGCGCTCACGTCGCCACCGGCGTCGCCGTCCGTGCTCTCGTCGCCCTCGTCGTCTTCGCCGCCGTCTTCCGCCTCGGCGACGCGGGCCGCCAGCTTCTCGTTCAACGCCTCGACGCGCTCGTCTTCGATCTGCTCGAACAGCTCGGTCGGCTCGCGCAGGTCGCCGCCGGGGCCTCGCGGGCCGCCTCGACGGTCGCGTCGTGGACGGAGCCGGGCTCGCCGAGCTGGGTCCAGAGCCGCTCGGTCTTCTCGGGCGCCAGCGGCTCGAAGAGGACGGCGATCGCCTTCGCGAGCGCGACGCAGTCGTAGATCACCTGCTCGGCCTCGGCGGGGTCCTCGTCGACGAGGTTCCACGGCTCGTTGCGCTGGATGTACTCGTTGCCGAACCGGGCGAGGCCGGTGACGGCGTCGCCGAGCGCCCGGACCGAGTAGTCGTTGACCGCGGCCGCGACGTCGTCGATCGCCTCCTCGATCCGCTCCGCGACCGCGTCGCTCGGGGCGTCGGCCTGGGGGCCGGCCTCGTAGTTGCGGTGCGCGAAGAGCAGCGAGCGGTACAGGAAGTTGCCGACGGTGCCCACCAGCTCGGTGTTGACGCGCTCGGCGAACTTCTCCCACGAGAAGTCGACGTCCTGTTGGAACCCGCCGTTGGTCGCGAGGTAGTAGCGCAGCGGGTCGGGATGGAACCCCTCCTCTAAGTACTCGTCGGCCCAGACGGCGCGGTCGCGGCTGGTCGAGAATCCCTTGCCGTCGAGCGTGACGAACCCGCTCGCCATCACGGCGCGCGGCTCGGCGTGGGCCGTCGCCTCCAACATCGCGGGCCAGAAGATGGTGTGGTGCTGGATGATGTCCCGGCCGATCACGTGGACGATCTCGCCGCCCTCGGGGTGCTCGTCGCTCGCGCCCTCCTTCCAGGCCGCCTCCCAGTCGAACGTCTCGGCCCCGACGCGCTCCGTGTACTGCTTCGTCGAGGAGATGTACTCGATCGGGGCGTCGACCCAGACGTAGAGGACGAGGTCCTGTTCGGCGGTTTCACCGCCTTCCCGCGGCGACGCCGTCGCCCCGCCGCCCGGATAGTCGATCCCCCAGTCCATGTCGCGGGTGATACACCAGTCCTGGAGCCCCTGTTCGATCCACTCGCGGGGCTGGTTGCGGGCGTTCGAGGTGCCCTCCAGTCGGTCGAGGAAGCCGGAGAGGTAGTCGGCGAACGCGGAGACCTCGAAGAACTTGTGGGTCCGCTCGCGGTACTCCGCGGGGTTCCCCGAGATGGTCGAGACGGGGTCTTCGACCTCGCCCGGTTCGAGGTGGCGCTGACACCCCTCGTCGCACTCGTCGCCGCGGGCGTGTGCCCCGCAGTACGGACAGGTTCCCTCGACGTAGCGGTCCGGGAGGAACTGGTCGTCGACCGGGTCGTACGCGACCATGATCTCCTTCTCGTAGAGGTGGCCGCCGGCGTCGAGGTCGCGGACGAGCTGCTGGGTGAGTTCGGTGTTCGTCTCGTCGTGGGTGTGGCCGTAGTTGTCGAACTCGACGTTGAACTCCGGGAACGTCTCGGCGTACCGCTCGTGCCACTCCAGCGCGAACGCCTCGGGGGAGACCCCCTCCTGCTCGGCGTTGACCGCGACGGGGGTGCCGTGCATGTCGGAGCCGGAGACGAAGGCCGTCTCCTGGCCGAGCCGTTCGAGCGCGCGCGCGAACACGTCGCCGCCGACGTAGGTTCGCAGGTGCCCGATGTGGAGGTCGCCGTTGGCGTACGGCAGTCCACAGGTCACCACCGCCGGGTCGTCCGTGGGGAAGTCGTCGTGGCTCATGTGGTGTGCGTGTGTCGTGTCTCGGTCGATCGGGCCTAAAGCCCGCCGATTCGCCGCGGCGATGGGCCCCCGCGGCGGTCCGTCCCCCGTGCCGGCCGCCCCGCCGTTCGGTCACTGTCGTCCGCCGATCACAGGAGTCCGCGAACGATCTCCGCCGCGTCCGCCGCGGTCGGCGCGAGCACGTAGACGATCGGTTCGATCCCGACGGCGCCCGTCTGGTAGAGCACGAGCGCGTCTGGACCGGGCGCGTCGCCGTCGCGGTCCGCCTCGGCGACCGCCTCGGCGACCGCCTCCCGGGTCGGTCGCTCCGGGTCGAACGCGACGGTCGGATGCGACTCGCCGAGGGCCGCGACCGTCTCGGGGTCGTATCTGACGTTGACCGCGCCGCGGACGAGCGCGCCCCCCTCGCGCGCGGCGAGCAGGACCGTCGCGACGTGCTCGCTCACGCCGAACTCCGGCTCGCCCGGCACCATCGCCCGTCCCTTCACGTCCACGAGGCGCCCGGGCACCGCGGCCACGTCGTCTATCGTCCGCGCGTCCGCGAGGCACTCGACGACGTTGGCCCCGACGTTCGGGATGAGCGCGGCGAACCCCGAGGCGTTCGTCAGCGTCCGGAGCCCGCGGCGGACCGACGCGAGCACGCTCTCGCGCTCGCGCAGCCCGCTGTCGGGGTCGTGGACCGAGAACTCCACGTCGGCGGCCGCGAGCGCCGGCATCGCCTCCTCGTGGAGCTCCGCGAGGAGGTCCCCCTCCTCCAGCCGGCGGATCAGCACCTCGATCTCGACCAGCGCGGCGACGGGCGTCATCTCGCCCGCCGCGAGCCCCTCGCCGACGCGGTCGACCAGGTCGCGGACGCGCTCGTCGGCGACGACGCGGTCGTTGCGGGCCACGTCGCCGTGGGCGTACTTCGAGACCGCCGACTGCGAGATGCCGAGCGCGTCGGCGACCTCCCGCTGGGTGAACCCCCGCTCGCGGAGGTCCTCGGCCAACATCGAGCGGACGGTCGGGAGGAACTCGTCGACCACGACCTCCTCGATGAACTTCATCGGTCGGCGCCCTCCGTGAACTCCGGATCGTCGCCGATCCGCGAGGCCTGCGGCCCGTCCTGACCCTGGTACTTCGACCCCCGATCGGCGCCGTACGGGCGGTCCGCCGGCGACTTCAGCTCCGTGAACGTGAGCTGGGAGACGCGCATCCCGGGCGAGAGGGCCACCGGCGCGGTGCCGAGGTTCGACAGTTCGAGCGTGATCTGGCCCTCGTACCCCGGATCGCACAGCCCGGCCGTCGCGTGAACCACGATCGCGAGCCGTCCGAGCGAGGAGCGTCCCTCGACGTGCGCGACGAGGTCGTCCGGGATCGTGACGCGCTCGGTCGTCGTCCCCAGCACGAAGTCGCCCGGGTGGAGGATGAACTCCTCGCCCTCGGG
>NZ_WPCE01000085.1 GCF_009742825.1 Halorubrum sp. CBA1125 | reverse complement strand
GCGGTCGACCGCCTCGTCGACGGCCCGCGAGCCGGCTGAAACCCGCTGCCGAGGAACGCGGCGTGAAGCTCACCTACATGCCGTTCGTGATGAAGGCGATCGTCGCGGGACTGAAGGCGTACCCGTACCTCAACAGCGAGCTCCGCGAAGCGGACGAGGAGATCGTCTTGAAAAAGGAGTACCACCTCGGGATCGCCGTCGCGACCGACGCCGGGCTGATGGTCCCCGTCGTCGAGGACGTCGACGAGAAGGGGCTCTTCGAGCTGGCCGAGGCGGTCACGGACCGGGCGGCACGCGCCCGCGAACGGACGCTGAAGCCCGCCGAGATGAAGGGAAGCACCTTCTCGATCACCAACTTCGGGGCGATCGGCGGCGAGTACGCCACCCCGATAATCAACTACCCCGAGACCGCGATCCTCGGGCTCGGCGCGATCGAGGAGCGGCCAGTCGTCCGCGACGGCGAGGTCGTCGCGGCGCCGACGCTCCCGCTGTCGCTGTCGATCGACCACCGCGTGGTCGACGGCGCGGTCGCCGCCGAGTTCGCGAACACCGTCATGGAACACCTGGAAAACCCGCTGCTGCTCTTGAACGAATAATGGTCGTCGGAGACGTCACAACCGGAACGGAGGTACTGGTCATCGGGGCGGGCCCGGGCGGTTACGTCGCCGCCATCCGCGCCGCACAGGAGGGACTCGACGTGACGCTCGTCGAGAAGAACGCCTACGGGGGCGCCTGCCTCAATCGCGGGTGCATCCCCTCGAAGGCGCTCATCACTGGCTCGGGACTGGCGCACGAGGCGGGCACCGCCGAGTTCATGGGGATACACGCGGACCCCGCGGTAGACCTCGACAAGATGATGGCGTGGAAAGACGGCGTCGTCGACCGGCTCACCGGCGGCGTCGAGAAGCTCTGTAAGGCCAACGGCGTGAACCTCGTCGAGGGGACCGCGTCGTTCGTCGACGAGCACACCGTCCGCGTCGCCCACGGCGGCGACGGACAGGGCTCCGAGTCGATCGCGTTCGAGCACGCGATCGTCGCGACGGGGTCACGGCCGATCCAGATCCCCGGATTCGCGTTCGACGCGGAGCACGTCTGGAGCTCCGCAGACGCGCTCGCGGCCGACGCCGTCCCGGACCGGCTCGCGGTCGTCGGCGCCGGGTACATCGGGATGGAGCTGGCGACGACGTACGCCAAGCTCGGCACCGACGTGACGGTCGTGGAGATGCTCGACGACGTGCTCGACCCCTACGAGGACGACGTCAAACGGATCGTCCGGAAACGCGCCGAGGAGCTGGGCGTCGAGTTCCACTTCGGCGAGGGCGCGAGCGGGTGGTCCGAGGGGGGCGACGGCGGCTACGTCCTCCACACCGAGACGGAGGCAGGGGAGGAGTCGTCGTACCCGGCGGACAGGATCCTGGTCGCGGTCGGCCGGCGGCCGGTCACCGACGGGCTCGACGTAGAGAACGCCGGGATCGAGACGGACGACCGGGGGTTCATCGAGACGGACGACCGGACCCGTACCGCGGTCGAGCACGTCCACGCCGTCGGCGACGTCGCCGGCGAGCCGATGCTCGCGCACGCGGCGTCGAAGGAGGGGGTCGTGGCCGCCGAGGTGATCGCCGGCGAGCCCGCTGCGCTCGACCAGCGGGCGGTCCCGGCGGCCGTCTTCACCGATCCCGAGATCGGGACGGTCGGGATGACCGAGGCGGAAGCGGAGGCGGAGGGGTTCGACCCCGCGGTCGGCGAGATGCCGTTCAACGCCTCGGGGCGCGCGATGACGACCGGTCACACCGACGGCTTCGTCCGGATCGTCGCGGACGAGGAGACCGGGTTCGTGCTCGGCGGGCAGATCGTCGGCCCGGAGGCGTCGGAGCTGATCGCGGAGATCACGCTCGCGATCGAGATGGGTGCGACCCTGGAGGACGTCGCCGCGACGGTGCACACCCACCCGACGCTCGCGGAAGCGGTGATGGAGGCCGCGGAGAACGCGCGCGGGCAGGCGATCCACACGCTGAACCGGTGACGTTCCGGTTTCCGTGAGCGGAGGCCCCCGTATATACGAGCGGTCTGTTCCGACAGGCGGAGGAGGACGTGAAGTAGGAACGTCGCCGGTACAAGCGTTCGTGGACACACCCGGACGTTTAACGGTCTGGGTGGCGTCGGATCCCGGCGTGGCCAAGGAGTGGGACCCCGAGACCGTCTTCGACGTGTTCGGGCGTGAGGAGATACGACGGATCCTGGCGCTCGCCGACGAGGAACCGATGTCGGCGGAGGACCTCGCAGCGCGGTTGTCGGTGTCACAGCCGACGGTCTATCGCCGTATCGATGTCTGCCAGGAGTATGACCTCCTGGCCGAGGAGACGCGCATCGACGAGGAGGGCAACCACTACAAGGTGTACGAGACGACGCTCGAACGGATCTGCTTCGCGGTCGAGTCGGGCGGGTTCGACGTGAACATCGAACTCCGGCGGGAGATCGACGAATGACTGACGCGGCGGGGGACTTGGCGGTCTGAAGTCGCCGATCCGAACCGGATTCCGCCAGAACGTGGAACCGAGCGTCGAGTTTTTCCGCGTGATCCGTGTGAAATCTCACTCGACGGTTGTCGGTCGCTACAGCGCCTGAATCCCAGTCGGGGGTATAACTGTCCGGAACCGTGCACGTCCGAGTGGACACCATGTCGGTGCTCCAGACAGTAAAGGAGGCAGTCGGGCTTGACAACCACGACCCGGCCTTCCGGTGTGAAGAGTGTGGCAACGAGTTCGAATACAGCGATCCCGACTCCTACTGGTTCAGTTGCCCCGAGTGTGGCAACGACGACGAGGACGCGTTCACGTCGCTGTCGTGAACCACCTTCCTCGCGGCTTCGCTTCGGTCAACGATCGGGGAGCGTAGCGCCTACTTTCAGCGAAACCCGCGCGTCCCAACGTCGATAGCCGAATTTATATAGCGAGATAGAGTATATCGAGGGCGCCGGATCGACCGACTTTTTCGGTGCCCGCGGCTATCGGACGACATGGCCGACGAGTTCGACCCGGAGAAGTTCGAGGACAAGTACGTCCACTACTTCAACGAGCTGCAGCGGGCGTACAAGAACGCGTTCGAGCAGATGAACGATCGCTACGACTCGGAGCTGATCCACGGGATCGACCAGATGGTGCTCAACGAGTCCGAGCCGTTCTACGAGGACGGCGAGTTCCGCGTCGAACTCCCCGAGAACCCCCGCGAGCGGCTCCAGGGGGTCCTCGTCGACGACGAAACGTTCGCGACGATACTCGACGAGTACGTCGACCGGATCGAAGACGAGCTCTACCGGACGCTCGGCGTCGATCGACCGGAGTGACAGCCACCCGAACCAAAGGCATAAGCCCGCCGACCGCCAACTCTCGGGCATGAGCACGGACGCGACTGACGCGGACAACGACCTCCGCGAGCGGATCACGAACTTCCTGCGGCGCAACTTCCCGCAGATCCAGATGCACGGCGGGAGCGCCGCCATCAGCCACCTCGACCCCGAGAAGGGGGAGGTCACCGTCCAGCTCGGCGGCGCCTGCTCCGGCTGCGGTATCTCTCCGATGACGATCCAGGCGATCAAGTCCCGGATGGTCAAGGAGATCCCCGAGATCGAGACGGTCCACGCCGACACCGGTATGGACGCGGGCGCCGACGGTGATCTCGGCAGCACCGGCGGTGGCATGTCCCCCTCGTTCCCCGGCGAGACGACCGACGACGGGGACGACGAAGGGCCCCAGGCCCCCTTCTGACGGTCGGATCGCGTTCCGTTTTTGCTCTCTCCCCGCGTAGTCACGCGTCCTGCCGTTCGCCGTCGTAAATCAAAATAACGCTATATCAATTGGTTCAGTGGGCGATCCGCCGCGACTGAAGGCTTTTTGTCCCGGCGGGCGTTGACCGCGTCTATGCACCATCGCGAAGTCGAGTCCACGGCCGAGTACGTCGCGCGCTTCGAGACCGGCGCCGACTGGCGCGAGGAGATCGAGGCCCTCGCCCGGGCGGAAGACGTCGAGGCCGGCTGGTTCACGGCGCTCGGCGCGGTCCAGGACGCCGACGTCTGGTTCTACGACCAGGACGAAACCGAGTACCGGTCGGTCACGTTCGACGAGCCGCTGGAGGTCGCCGCCTGTGTGGGCAACGTCTCCCTGCTGGAGGGCGACGTGTTCGCGCACACACACGCCGTGCTGTCGCGGCCGAGCGGGCAGGCGCTCGCGGGCCACCTCGACTCGGCGACCGTGTGGGCGGGCGAGTGTCACCTGCGCGCGTTCGCGGAGCCGCTAGAGCGGTCGCACGATCCGGCCACCGACCTCGACCTATGGCTCTGAACCGGCACGGACGGCGATGAGACCCGCGGACGAGCGCTACTTCACCCGGATCGAAGAGCGGCTCGACGAGGCGTGGGCGGTCGCGGAGGCCGCCAAGGAGCAGGGTCGCGACCCGGAGCCGGAGATCGAGATCCCGGTCGCCCGCGACATGGCCGACCGCGTCGAGAACATCCTCGGCATCGACGGGGTCGCAGAACGCGTCCGCGAGCTGGAGGGGGAGATATCCCGCGAGGAGGCGGCGCTCGAGCTCGTCACCGACTTCGTCGAGGGGACCGTCGGCGACTACGACTCCCGGGCGGGCAAGGTCGAGGGGGCGGTCCGGACCGCCGTCGCGCTCCTCACCGAGGGGGTCGTCGCCGCGCCGATCGAGGGGATCGACCGCGTCGAGATCCTGGAGAACGACGACGGCACCGAGTTCGTCAACGTCTACTACGCCGGCCCGATCCGGTCGGCGGGCGGGACCGCGCAGGCGCTGTCCGTGCTCGTCGCCGACTACGCCCGGTCGCTGCTCGGCGTCGACGAGTACAAGCCCCGCGACGAGGAGATCGAGCGCTACGCCGAGGAGATCGACCTGTACGACAAAGAGACCGGCCTCCAGTACACGCCGAAGGACAAGGAGTCGAAGTTCATCGCCGAGCACATCCCGATCATGCTCGACGGCGAGGCGACGAGCGACGAGGAGGTCTCGGGGTTCCGCGACCTCGAGCGGGTCGACACCAACTCGGCCCGCGGCGGGATGTGTCTCGTCGCCGCCGAGGGGATCGCGCTGAAGGCCCCGAAGATCCAGCGGTACACCCGCGAGCTCGACGAGGTCGACTGGCCGTGGCTCCAGGACCTGATCGACGGCACGATCGGGACGGACGGCGCGGGGGATGGGGACGGCGGCGACGCTGCCGGAGACGACGCGAGTGAGGGCGACGACGATCCCACAGAGGCCGACGAGACGATCGCCGACGGCGACGGAGCGGACAAGGAGGGCGCCGCCGAAGACGGGGACGCGTTGACCGGTCCGCCCAGAGCGGAGCCCTCCCAGAAGTTCCTGCGGGACCTGATCGCCGGCCGTCCGGTCTTCACGCACCCGAGCGAGCCGGGCGGGTTCCGGCTCCGGTACGGACGCGCGCGTAACCACGGGTTCGCGACGGGGGGCGTCCACCCGGCGACGATGCACCTCGTCGACGACTTCCTCGCGGCCGGCACGCAGATCAAGACGGAGCGGCCGGGGAAGGCCCACGGGGTCGTCCCCGTCGACTCCATCGAGGGGCCGACGGTGCGGCTCGCGAACGGCGAGGTCCGCCGGATCGACGACCCCGAGGAGGCGAAGGCGGTGCGCAACGGCGTCGAGAAGGTGCTCGATCTCGGCGAGTACCTCGTCAACTACGGGGAGTTCGTCGAGAACAACCACCCGCTCGCGCCCGCGTCGTACGTGCCCGAGTGGTGGGTCCAGGAGTTCGAGGCGGCCGGCGCGGACGTGCAGGCGCTGCGGGACGATCCGCACGTCGACCTCGAACATCCCGCGGTCGACGAGGCGCTCGCGTGGGCGGACGAGTACGACTGTCCGCTGCACCCCGAGTACACCTATCTCTGGCACGACGTCTCGGTCGAGCAGTTCGAGGCGCTCGGTGGCGCAGTCGCCGCCGGCGACGTGGTCGAGGGCGTCCTCGCGATCGAGCGGACGGAGACGACCCGGGAGACGCTGGAGGCGCTCCTGGTCGAACACGCCGCCACCGCCGACGCGCTCCGGATCCCGGCCTGGCGGCCGCTGGCGCAGTCGCTCGGCGTGGACGACGGGCTCCGGAAGACGTGGGAGGACCTCTCGGAGGCGGCCCGCGAGTGGGACGGCGGCGAGAACGCCGTGAAGGCCGTCAACGAGGTCGCGCCGTTCGAGGTCCGCGAACGCGCCCCGACCCGGGTCGGCAACCGGATGGGCCGCCCGGAGAAGTCCGAGAGCCGCGACCTCTCGCCGGCGGTCCACACGCTGTTCCCGATAAACGAGGCCGGCGGCCCCCAGCGCGACGTCGCGGAGGCTGCGAACACGATGGACGACCGGGGGCGCCGCGGTCGGCTGGAGCTGGACGTCGCCGACCGGGTCTGCCCCGACTGCGGCGATCACACCTACCGGGCGCTGTGTCCCGGCTGCGAGACGCACACCGAGCCGCACTACGAGTGCGGCGACTGCGGGACCGTCTGCGAGCCCGACGAGGCCGGCCGCGTCGAGTGCCCGCGGTGTGAGTGGGAGGTGTCGGCCGCGACTCGCCGGGAGATCGACGTCAACGACGCGTACCGCTCCGCGTTGGCGGCCGTCGGCGAGCGCGAGGCCGCCTTCGAGATCCTGAAAGGCGTCCAGGGGCTCACCTCGCGGAACAAGACGCCCGAGCCGATCGAGAAGGGGGTTCTCCGGGCGAAAAACGGCGTCACGTCGTTCAAAGACGGGACGGTCCGCTACGACATGACCGACCTCCCCGTGACCGCGGTCCGTCCCGAAGAGCTCGACGTCACCGCCGATCACTTCCGCGAGCTGGGGTACGAGACCGACATCGACGGCGAGCCGCTGCGACACGACGACCAGCTGGTCGAGCTGAAAGTCCAGGACATCGTGCTCTCCGACGGCGCGGCCGAGCACATGCTGAAGACCGCCGACTTCGTCGACGACCTCTTAGCGCAGTTCTACGGGCTCGACCGCTTCTACGAGGTGAACGAGCGCGACGACCTCGTCGGCGAGCTTGTCTTCGGGATGGCCCCCCACACGAGCGCCGCAACTGTCGGGAGAGTCGTGGGTTTCACGTCGGCCGCGGTGGGATACGCTCATCCGTACTTTCACGCCGCGAAACGGCGGAACTGCTTCCACCCGGAGACGGAGATCTCGTACCGAGACGACGCGGGATGGCACCGCGAGACCATCGAGGCCTTCGTCGAGGATCGACTGGACGATCCTGAGACCGACGACTTCGGAACGCTCGTCGACGAACTCGACGGCAACGTCGAGGTCCCTTCGATCGACGAAGACGGAAATAGGTCGACCCAGGCGGTGAACGCCGTCTCGAAACACCTGAGCCAAGATCATCTCGTTCGGGTCGAGACCCGGCGTGGGCGTTCGATTCGCGTAACGCCTGACCACACGATGCTGCGAGTCGCGGACGGAGGCGTTCAACAGATCACCGCGAACGAACTGGAGGTCGGCGATTCGGTTCCAGCGACGGCTCTCCGCCCGGAGATATCGGCGGGCACTACTGCCGACGTGACGGCGGACGGAGGGATCGAAACGGATGTAGTTGCCTCGATCGACTTTCTCGAAAGCGACGTTGAGCACACCTACAATCTCACGGTCGCCGAGACACACACGCTTGTGGCGAACGATTTACTGGTCGCCCAGTGTGACGGGGACGAGGATTGCGTCATGCTACTTATGGACGGACTGCTCAATTTCTCGAAAGAATACCTTCCCGATCAACGCGGTGGAAGCGTCTCGGAGGATTCCCGACTTGTTGCCCGCGATCCGCAGGGGCGGATCCGATACCTCACGTTCGATGAGTTCTGGAACGAACTTGGATCACCCATCGAGATCGACGGGAAGTTTAAAAAGCGAACCTGTGTGCGAGAGGGATGGCAGACGTACACTTTCGACGAGAATCACAAGTCGAGCCTCCAGCCGATCGAGAAGGCAATTCGATACCGCGCCGACAAGGATGAAACACTGCTCAAAGTAGAGACGCAGTTTGGTCGCTCGCTCGACATCACACCGAACCACAGCCTGTTCCGGTACAATGACGGTATCGAGGAAGTTGCCGGTGATGATCTCAAACCTGGAGACCTCGTCGTCGCACCAAAACAACTAGATGTCGAACCACAGGCGGGAACCGTCGTTGACGTCGCCGAGTGTGTCGACGATCCATACGTGTTTATCGACGAATCGGTGGAATCGTATCTCCGTGAGGTGTGGGACGACTCGGCGTGGGGGAGTGACGCGCGCGCTGCCTTCGACGGCGGACTCTCCTACCGCCTCTCAAAAAAGAAAGTTGCCCTGCGAACTCTCCGCGAGATCGAAGGGGTATCACGAAACTGGCGTGCCGAGTTGAACCCACAGATCGGCCGAAAAGGGTCTTCGAAGGGAATTTCACGGTTCATTCCGATGAACGACGACTTTTCGTGGCTTCTCGGACTGTTCGCCGCTGAGGGCTCGACCTCGTCCGTTCGACCGACGATCACCAATGCCGACGAGGAGATCGTTCGACAGACGGAGCGTATCATCAAAGACACGCTCGGTGTCGAGCCGTCGGTACGGTGGTCGAACAAGGCATACGAAATCGGATTCCCGGCCGTGTTCGAGGATGTCCTCTTTGAACTGGGATTCCGTGACGAGGAGTCCTACGACTCGAGTGAGAAGATCGTCCCCGAGCCGATTCGACGCGGGGACCGATCGACGGTGCGATCGTTCCTACGTGGATTTATCGTCGGAGACGGGAGTGAAACAAGCGACGACAACCAGACGACGATCGCGTTCCACACGACGAGTGAAGACCTCAAAGACGGGATCGTGTTCCTGCTACACCGACTCGGTATCGTCGCGAACGTCTCGACACGCGATCGAGAACCGCCTCGGCAACGGATCTACACCATCACCGTCTCTGGCGGTGCCTCGGACAATCCGCTTCGACGTGTCCTCGACGGCGAAGACCCGTACCAGCCGAAGAGCCTCACGGTCAGCATCCCGGAGGAACTCCTCGAAATCCGGCAGATGGACATCCCAGACATCACCGAAACCATTCCGAAATACCTCAAACGACGTGAGAATATTAGTCTCGAACAGCTAGAGTCGATCGTCGAGACCCTTGATGAACATGACCTCCCTGTCACCGCGCGCGAGAAGCTTGAGACGATTCGCCCGCTCGTTGACGGTGACCTCGCATACCTCCGGGTCACCGACATAGATTCCGTCGAGTACGACGGCCACCTCTACGACTTACAAGTCGGCGGAGAACCGGTCTTCACCGCGGACTGGCTATACGCTCACAACTCTATGGACGCACCCCTGGTCATGTCCTCGCGGATCGACCCCTCGGAGATCGACGACGAGGCGCACAACATGGACATCGTGCGCGAGTATCCGCTAGAGCTGTACGAGGCGTCGCGGGAGCTGGCGGATCCGGGCGAGGTGGAAGACCGGATCCAGCTCGGCGAGGACACGCTCGACACGGACGACGAGTACCGCGGGTTCGACCACACCCACGACACCACCGACATCGCGATGGGACCGGACCTGTCGGCGTACAAGACGCTGGGCGACATGATGGAGAAGATGGACGCGCAGCTGGAGCTGGCCCGGAAGCTGCGCGCGGTCGACGAGACGGACGTCGCCGAGCGCGTGATCGAGTATCACTTCCTGCCGGACATCATCGGGAACCTCCGAGCGTTCTCCCGGCAGGAGACGCGGTGTCTCGACTGCGGCGAGAAGTACCGCCGGATGCCGCTCACGGGCGACTGCCGCGAGTGCGGCGGCCGGGTGAACCTCACCGTCCACGAGGGCTCCGTGAGCAAGTACGTCGACACCGCGATCGAGGTCGCCGAGCGGTTCGGCTGTCGGCCCTACACGAAACAGCGGCTGAAGGTGTTAGACGAGTCGCTCGAGTCGATCTTCGAGGACGACACCAACAAGCAGTCGGGCATCGCGGACTTCATGTGACGTGGCGGTGGCGTCGCCGGCGGCAGCGCCGCCGGCTGCAAGCGAGAGCTTCGCTCCCGCCCCGCGCTCCGGTGAGCGTCCGCTCGCGTGCCGGCCTCCCTTTCCTCGTCAGTCCTCGAACTCGGTGAGTTCGGGGTCGGTCTCCGGGTCGACCGCGTCGCGGGTTTCGAGGTAGGCGTCCCGGTACCGCCAGATCTTCCGCAACAGGACGTACCCGAAGGCCCCCTGGAAGACGAGGACGAACCCGAAGAGCGTGATCACCGACGGGAGACCGGTGAAGTACGAGACGATGCCCGTGATCGGACCGACGAGCGTGTTGTACAGCGCGTGGATCAGCGCCGCCAGCACGAGCCCCTTGACCACGATCGGGCCGCGGTCGCCGGGGTTGAACTTCGCGAGCCCGAGGTAGTAGCCCGCATACGCGGAGTAGACGACGTGACCCGGCCCCGCGAGCGCCCGGAGGGCCGTGATCCCGTCGCCGGCGCCGAGCGCCGCGATCCCGAGCGTCAGATCGGCCAGCTCGACCGACTGCGCGATGTACACGAGGTTCTCGATGACCGCGAACCCCAGTCCGGCGATCGCGCCGTACACCGCGCCGTCGATGACGGCGTCGAACCGGTCGTCCGTGTACGCGTACAGCCGGACCGCGAGCAGCTTCACCGTCTCCTCTATCGGGCCGACGATGACGAAGAAGAAGACCACCATTCCGAGGAAGCCGAACGGCTGGAAGAACGGCTGTGCGACGCTGTTGAGAACCGCGGCGAACGTCGCGGTGAGGATCGACAGCAGGAACGTCGCCACGAGCAGCGAGAGCGGCTCTCCCGTCGTGACGTCGGAGACGTACACGTACGCGGCGAGCCCCAGCGCCGGGATCGCCGAGAGGCCGACGAGGACGGCGACCGCGGGATCGAAGACGAGTCCGAGCCCGAACGACCCGAGGATCGCGAGCAGCCCGAGCAGCGCGACGAAGACCACGAGCGCCTTCGTCGAGCGGGTGATGAGCCAGTACAGCGCGACCGCGAGCCCGTCGAGCGAGGTTCGTTCCTCCCACGTGGCGATGTCGTAGAGGTCGCGGTCGTCGTCGGAGCGCGACTCGACCGGGTCCGATCGGGGTGGCATGGGGACGGATTCGGACCGCGGCCACTTAATCGGTAGCAGGGCGGACGGCGGCGACGAGCGAAGCGGACGGCGACGGCCGAACGAGGCGGACGACGGCAACCGGGCGGGGTGGACGGACCGCGACCGCGAGCCGACAGGATTGAGGCGGCGGGCCGCGTTGTGACGGACATGCACTTCGACGCACGGACCCAGCGGGCCCTCCGCGAGGCGGGCCTCGACGCCGACGAGATCGTCGCGATATCCGACCGCGTCGCCGACCTCGTCGCGGCCGACGCGGACCGGATCGCCGACTTCTTCGCGGCCGACGGCCCGTTCTACTCCGACATGGAGACGGCACACAGCACGGCCGCGGTCCAGTCGCACCCGACGGCCGACGTCGACCTGTTCACGCACGGGAGCGAGCTCCGCGGGTACCTCTCGCTCGACGGGTGGGGCGTCCCCGTCGAGGGCGGGCGGGTGCTGCGGACGGCCGCGGACGACAAGGAAGACGATACCGCCGAGAACGCCGCCAGCGAGGGCGCTACCGGCGAGACCGGCACCGATCCCGCGCCTCCGACCCTCGTCGAGCTCTCGCTCGGCCCGACGGTTCACGACCGGGTTCGGTTCGCGCGCGACCGCGACGAGCTATGAGCCCGGCCGTCCGCGTTCGCGGCATCTACGCCACGGCGCTTACGCGGCTCCTGCTCGCGGCCGGTCACGACGTCGTCGACGCGTCTCCGCCGATCCGACGGCGGTTCGACGCC
>NZ_WPCE01000013.1 GCF_009742825.1 Halorubrum sp. CBA1125 | reverse complement strand
CGACCTCGCCGTCGCGGACGACGCCCACGTGGACCGCCTCGATCCCGTCGCCGTCGAGCAGGTCTCGGGCCTTGTCGATCTCGGCCGCGAACGGATCGGCGCCGTCGGCGTCGGCGTTTTCCGATCCCGCACCGCTCTCGGAGGAACGTGTCTCGTCGGCCTCACTCGCGGGGATGTCGTCGCTCATGGGCGGGCGTACGTGAAGCCGGGGGAAAAACGCGGCGTCGGCGGCGCTACTCGCTCGGCCGGGGGCGGGCGATGAACAGCGCCTCCTCGATGGTAAACGGGTCGTACGTCGACTGGTGGCAGACGCAGTAGGTCCCGTCGGCGGCGTCGTAGCGGGCCGACTCCTCGAGCACCTTGTAGCCGGGGATACAACAGAAGTGGGTGCAGACGTTGAGGTACGCGAGGAAGCCCTGGTCCGTCGAGGCCTGGAGCCACTCGTCGTTCTGGGCGGCCTCCTCGATCTGCGGCGAGCGGATGACGATGACGTTCAGGCTGGCGTCGGTGTCCTGTGACCGCCAGGTGACGTTCGCCGGCTTCCCGACGCCGTCGCTGCCGATCCCGTTGCCCCACTCGTCGTAGTCCGCGAAGTCGTCGACGTGGATCCGGTCGCCGGCGGAGTACGCGTCGGACTGCCAGTCGTACGGCGGACTGCTCGCCGAGCGGAACAGGTTGTCCGACTCGAACCCCGGCTGGATGTTCTCCTGGGACTCGACGCCGCAGTACTGGAACCACGCGCCGGCGTAGGTCTCGCCGCCGAGCTGCTCTTGGGCGACCTCGATCTCCTGTCCCTCCTGGGTGATGGTCTGCGTCTCGGGCCAGATCCCTTCGAGGAACCCGTCGTCGGTCACCCGAACCGGGATCTGCGGGAGTCCGCGCGGCGCCGGGCCGCCGGTCTGTCGGATCGTCATCGCGATGGTCGACCCGCCGCCGACGCCCCCCGAGGTCGTCAGCGTGTTCACCGTCGCGGAGCCCATCGCGCCGACGCCCGCGAGGGCACCGCCTCCGACGACGCCCTTGACGAAGCGTCGCCGGCCGGATTCGGCCGGATACTTGTCGGACTGACTCATACGCGCCGTTCGGGTCGGGCCGCTAAAAAGGGTGACGAACCCTCCATCGTACCGAGAATCGCCGCGTTCGGACGCGCTCGATCGGATCGAGATATTAACTCGATAACGAGGAAAATATTCGTTCGGACGGCGTGTTTAACCGATCCGCCACGCTGTCTGTGGTATGGCGTTGCACAACAGAAACGTGCGAACGGACGTCCGCGAACTCGGCGCCTTGGTCGGCGACGTGCTCGCCGCGCAGGCCTCGACCGACGCCTACGAGACGGTCGAAACGCTCCGCACCGCGGCGATCGACTACCGCCGTGGGGACGCGACGAGCCGAGAACGCCTCCGCGAGGCCGTCGCGGACCTCTCGGAGACGCGCGAGGAGGTCGTCGCCCGGGCGTTCACCACGTACTTCGAGCTTATCAACCTCGCCGAGGAGCGCGAACGGGTCCGGGCCATCCGGAGCGCGGACGACGAGGGGGGCCTCCACGACTCGCTCGACGCCACGGTCTCGGAGCTCGCCGAGGCCGGCGTCGACGCCGACGAGCTCGAATCGCTGCTCGCGGACGTCCTCATCGAGCCGACGTTCACCGCTCACCCGACCGAGGCACGCCGGGCCACCGTGAAAGCGAAACTGCGGTCGATCGCGACCCACCTCGGCGAACTCGACGAGCGCAACCTCACCGACCGCGAGCGCAACGCGATCTGGCGCGACGTCACCGCCGAGGTGACGAGCCTGTGGGGGACTCGGCAGGTCCGCCAGCGCCCGCCCGAGCCGGAAGACGAGGCGCGAAACGTCCAGTGGTACCTGGAGAACACGCTGTTCGACGTCGTCGGCGACGCCTACGAGGAGTTCGAGGAGACGATCGCTGAGGAGTACGAGGATATCGACTGCCCGAAGCTGTTCGAGTTCCGCTCGTGGGCCGGCTCGGACCGCGACGGCAACCCGTACGTCACGCCCGAGGTGACCGCCGAGACGCTGGAGCGCCAGCGCGCCGTCGCCGTCGAGACGTACCGCGACCAGTGCAAGCGGCTCTCCGCGGTGCTCAGCCAGGACGGCGAGCGCTACGCGGTCGACGACGCGCTCTCCGCCTCGCTCGCCGACGACGCCGAGCGGTTCCCGACGGTGGTCGAGGCGGCCCGCGAGCGCTACCCGGACGAGCCGTACCGCCAGAAGCTCCGGCTGATGCGCGAGCGCCTCGACCGGGTGGACGACGTTCGCCCCGGTGGATACCCCGACGCCGACGCTCTCCTCGACGACCTCGACGCGATCTCGGCGTCGCTGCTCGCGGACGGGCAGGACGCCGTCCACGAGGCGTTCGTCGAACCCCTCCGTCGGCAGGTCGACACCTTCGGGTTCACGCTCGCGTCGCTCGACCTCCGCGACCACCGCGAGAACCACACCGAGGCGGTCGCCGAGGCGGTCGCGGTCGAGGGCGTCGACTACCGGACGATGGACGAAGACGAGCGGGTCGCGTTCCTCTCCGAGGCGATCCTCCAGCCGGAACCGGTCGTCGACGCCGACGACCCGGGCGACGTCTCCGAGACGACGACGCGCGTGCTCGAACGCTTCGCGGCGCTCGCCGACTGGCAGGACGAGTACGGTCAGCAGGCGATCGACACCTACTGCATCTCGATGACCGAGGAGCCGAGCCACGTGCTCGAGGTGCTCTTCTTGGCCGACCAGGTCGGGGTCGTCTCCCTGCCGGACCACTGCGGACTCGACGTCGTCCCGCTCCTGGAAACGGAGTCGGCGCTCAACGGCGCCGAGCGCATCCTCGGGACGTTGTTCGACAACGAGGCGTACGCGGCCGCGCTCACGGCCCGCGGCGACGTCCAGGAGGTCATGCTCGGCTACTCAGACTCGAACAAGGAGAACGGCTTCCTCGCCGCGAACTGGGACCTCTACGAGAACCAGCGCCGGATCGCCCGCTTCTGCCGCGAGGAGGACGTCACGCTCCGACTGTTCCACGGGCGCGGCGGCTCCATCTCCCGCGGGGGTGGGCCGATGAGCGAGGCGCTGCTCGCGCTCCCGAACGAGACCGTCACCGGACAGGTGAAGTTCACGGAGCAGGGCGAGGCGATCGCCGAGAAGTACGCCAACCCCCGGATCGCCGAGCGCGAACTGGAGCAGATGCTCGACGCGCAGATCCGCGCGCGCCACGAGGCGAACGAGGCGCCCACCGAGGACGTCCCGGAGCGCTGGGTCGACGCGATGGAGACGATGGCGCCCGCGGCCCGCGAGACGTACCGCGACCTCTTGAACACCGACGGGTTCGTCTCGTACTTCGGGCAGGCGACGCCGATTTCCGTCGTCGAGGACCTCAACCTCGGCTCCCGGCCCGCGTCCCGATCCGGCGAGCGCACCGTCGAGGACCTGCGGGCGATCCCGTGGGTGTTCTCGTGGACGCAGACGCGGCTCATCCTCCCCGGGTGGTACTCGCTCGCCTCCGGCATCGACGCGTACCTCGACGAGGCCGGCGAGGAGGCGGGGTTAGCGACCCTCCGGGAGATGTACGAGGAGTGGCCGTTCTTCAAGACCACCCTCGACAACGCCGGGCTCGCGCTCGCCCGCACGGAGCCGGAGATCGCCGCCGAGTACGCCGCCCTGGCGGACGACGACCTCCGCGAGCGGTTCTTCCCGGAGCTGATCGGGGAGTACGAGCGCGGCCGAGAGCTGATACTCGCGATCAGCGGTCGCGACCAACTCCTCCGCCGCGAGTGGCTCGTCGAGAGCCTCGAACGACGCAACCCCTACGTCGACCCGCTGAACCTCCTGCAGGCGAGCCTCCTCGGCCGCGACGACCGCAGCGAGGCGGAAGAGCGCACGCTCCGGCTCACGGTCAACGGTATCGCTGCCGGGATGAAGAACACGGGATAGTACCCCGCCGCGGCTGATCGATCGGTCTCGTTTTCGGCTCTTCTGCGCCTCTCGAACCTCGTCGGTCGCCGCGATCTCCGGTCCGGCGGTCGTTGGATATTCTATATCGCGCTATGCGGTATACACCTAGGCTACTCGTGGTGTGACGGCGGCTTCTACAGTCTAACCTCCCGGCCGTGTGAACACCGCGGAGCACATCTCCAACGTCCCAACTGCTCGGTTATACGCGATTGCTGACGTGGTACCCGCCAAAGCCGCGTGGACGACGCCCGGCGTTCACGAGAGCTCTGCTCTCGTGAGCCAACCAGAAATCAGAGAGTTCTGGTGACGACGGAACAGCGTGCCGTCCCACGGGAGCCGCCGGCGACGCCACTGCACAGGTCGGTCGTTCGCTGTTTTGAACGTTCGAAACGAACCGTTCAGTGCGGGGAGAATGTCAACGTCCGTCGAGTCGCCTGCTCCGGGGCTCGATCCCGCAGCGGCTCACGCGTAGCGTTCGAGTTCCGGCCGGTCGAGGTCCTCGAAGACCTCGTCCGCGACCTCCGAGAGGAAGGCCTCGCCCTCGTCGGAGAGGCGACGGCCCTCGCCGGCGGCGGTCGTGACGAGCCCCTCGTCTTCGAGGGCCTGCAGCGCGGAGCGGATCAGCTTCTTGGACCCGCTGGTGTGCGCGCCGGGACGGACGACGTAGCGGTTCGAACCGCGCTTCTTCGAGCCGTACTCGGTGGCGAGCCGTTCGATGCCGATCGGCTCGTTCTGTGCGACTTTCCGGAGGAGGCTCGCGGAACGGACGTACCAGAAGTCGTCCTGTTCGGGGGGGAGTTCCCGGCCCGAGCCGCTCTTGGTGAACTCGACCCACTCCGGCTCGTCGATCCGGTCTTCGAGTCGTGCGGCGACCGCCTCGATGAGGGCGTCGGCCGGCACGTCGTAGATGGCTACCATTGAGTACCGGTTCACCCTTGCGTCGTTTAAAACCATCGTATCGAGAGCATCCCGTGTCAGCCGTTTTCACGGGGTTGCGGCTCCCTACCGGCTGGTCGGGGTCACCCGAGTGCCCGCTCTGCTCTCGATATCACTCCACGTACTCGTACTGCCGCTCGTTCATCCGCCCCCAGCCGGTGAAGACGAACTCCCCGCTGGGCTGGGTGAACTCCTCGATCTCGCGGCTGACGTCCATGTCGTACTCGTGGACGTCGTGAACGTCCTCGTACTCCTCCCAGGTGAGGTCGTAGCGGGCGTCGAGCTGGTCGTCGATGTCGAGCCCCTCGATCTCCGCGCGCCACCCCTCGCGGATCGTCTCCGCGTGGATCTCCGCCTGCGCGCCGGAGCCGTAGGAGGCGACGAGCAGCGTGTCGCCGACGAACGACCGGTCGCGGGTGAGGGCGTCTCGGAGCGCGCTGACGCGGGCGATGTGGACGGAGCTCGTGTACCAGTTGCCGACCTCCCGGGAGAGCCCCAGCGTCGGCTCCACGACGCCGTCGTACCACGTCTGGTACTGTGTCGTGGTCTTCAGGTCGTCCATGTACTCGCGGATGGCGTCCTCGTATTCCTCCTGGTCCGAGAACTCGGTCTCGCGGGGCTGTCTGCCGATCTCGTCCGCGAGCGCGTCTTCGTACTCGGTGTCGCGGATGACGTGTCGGTACGCCAGAAGCGCCGCCTTCCGGACCATTCCGGGGAACGGCGTGTGGAACGGGGCGTACACGAAGTCGTCGAGCGAGATGTCGTCGGTGACGGACTCGTAGTCCTGGAGCGCCTCGCGCATCCGGGAGAGGTACACCTGCACGGACCGCTTCCCGTCGACGCTCGGGAACTGCTGGTTCGGCTTCAGGAAGTCCGTCTCGTCTTTCGAGCCGTACCCCTGCTCCGTCGAGAGTTCGACGATCGAGGGCTCTTCGTCGATCAGCATCGCGACGGCGCCGGCCCCCTGTGTCGCCTCGCCGGGATCGCCACGCTCGTACAGCGCGGTATCGGTCGTGATGACGAGCGCCGCCCGGCCGCGGTTCCGCCCCGCTCGGATCCAGTTGTACGCGTCGTCTATCGCCTGCGTGCCGGCCACGCAGGCGAACTTCCGCTCGCCCTTGTTGGCGTGGGTGAAGTCGCCGTCGTACACCGCTTCGAGACAGCCCGCGATGTATGTCGACACCGGCTTCGAGTGGTCGAACGCCGATTCGGTAGCGACGTCGATCCGGCCGACGTCCTCGGGTTCCAGCCTCTTGCGGTCCATCAGCCGCTTCGCGGCGTTCGCGCCCATCGTGACGATGTCCTCGTAGACGTCCGGAAACGAGGAGTTCGAGAGCCCGAGCCCCTTCGTGTACTTCTCCGGGTCGTCGCCCTTCTGAGCCGCGAACGTCCCCGGCAGGTCGAGCTTGAGGTTCCCCGTCCAGATCTCGACGCCGTCGATCCCGACTGCAGTCATAAACGGTTCTTCATGAGGCCGGCATATGGACTTGTCGATGCGGATTACGTCGATCGTGGTATCGATCCCGTCGTTCGCCGTCGATAAAGTTCATTCTGCGATATCGAATCTCCACGTCTCCCGGTTCACGGGTCGGTGGTTCCACGGACCGGTCGGTTTTTGCGCGCGGCGCTTGGAGTCGCTCACATGGCGAAACAGCCGCACCTGCTGGTCGAGGAGGGCGACGTCCACGATATCGCGATCGTTCCCGGCGACCCCGGTCGCGTCGATCGGATCGCCGCCCTGTGCGACGACAGCGAGACGGTGGCACAGAACCGCGAGTACAAGGTCGTCAACGCGAGCTACGAGGGAAGCGATCTCACGATCTGTTCGACCGGGATCGGCTGTCCGTCGGCCGCGATTGCCGTCGAGGAACTCTCGCGGGTCGGCGTCGAGACGTTCCTCCGCTGTGGCACCTGCGGGGCGCTCCAGGCGGAGATGGAGGTCGGCGACATGGTCGTCGCGACGGGCGCGGCCAAAGAGGAGGGGACGAGCAAGCGGTACGAGTCCGCGAACTACCCTGCGGTCCCCGACTACGACGTCCTCACCGGGCTCGTCGACGCCGCCGAGGACAACGACGAGGAGATCCACGTCGGGCCGATCGTCTCCGACGACGCCTTCTACAACGAGAGCGACGCGTACGTCGACGACTGGAACGACGCCAACCTGCTGGCGATCGAGATGGAGGCGGCGACCGTGTTTGCGCTGGCGCGTCGCAAGGGGCTGCGGGCGGGCGCGATCTGTACCGTCGACGGCAACCTCGTCGCGGGGACCCAGAAGGGTGCAGACTCGGACGACGAGCTGCCGGAGAAGGCGAAAGACAACGTCGAGCGCGCGATCCGGATCACGCTGAACGCGGTCGCGTCGCTGTAGCGGCGACCGTCCGGCCTACCCGTCCTCGGCCCGGAACTCCACCAGCGTCAGGTCCCGGTCCAGCGCGCACTCGTCGTGGGGCGGCTCGCCGAGCACCTGGTCGATCACGCGCTCCTCCTCGAAATCGGCGCCGTCGGGCACGCAGTAGCCGTGGCTCGGGCACTCGGTGTGCGGACAGGGGCCGGCGAGCGAGGCCTTGCTCCCGGCGTACGCCCGCTTCGACGGGACGTTCGCGGGGACGGGCGCGGGCTCGACCTCGACCGCCCGGACCCCGGCGTCGTGGACGGCGCAGTCGAGCGTCTGCGCGTTCTCGCGGATCCCCGTCACGCGATACCGCGTCCCCTCGGAGAGGTTGAGACACTGGCTCCGGTAAGGACACCCCTCGCAGTCGGCCGATTCGCCCTGATAGACGAACTCGCGGCCGACGTCGGCGAGCCGCGTGCCGATGAGCGTGACCGTGGTCATACTCGTCCCGACGCTCCGCGCCGCCGTAAGCTTCCCGCCTCTCGGGGCGGGATCCCCCGAGGCGGACGCGAGCGCGGCGCCGACCGCCGCGCAAGGGCAAGACACATCCCCGGGCCTCGGCAACGACGACCGAGGATGATCGCGGAGGTCACACGGGCGCTGCGTCGGGAGGCCGAGCGGGCGAACGAGCGGCGCGTGCTCGTGCTCGCGGGCGACCGCGACCGCGGCATCGACGCCGCTTTCGACGCGATCGAGGCGGCCGACGCCGGGATCGACGACGTCTCGGTCGTCTCGACGCGCGCGGGGTTCCGGTTCGAGGAGCACCGCCCCCGGAGCGCGGACGAGCTCCTCGGGCGCACGCGGGAGATCGTCGTGCTCGACTGTCACGATCGGTTCGTCCCGAACGCGCTCGGCCGCGCGGTCGGCGCGGTCGACGGCGGCGGGCTGCTCGTCCTCGTGACGCCGCCGCTCGACGCGTGGCCGACGACCCGCGACCGGTTCGACGACTCGCTCGCGGTCCCGCCGTACGGGATCGCGGACGTGACCGGCCGCTTCCGCGAGCGGCTCGTCGGGACGCTCCGCGCGCACCCCGGGATCGCGATCGTCTCGCTGGGCGACGACCCCGGCGCGACGCGGTCGAACGCGACGGGCTCACCGGGACTGCAGAGACCGGTGTCGAGCCGCGAACGGCGTCTCCCTCGTCGGCGAGCGCCCCGCCGACCGCGGCGTTCCCGCCCGCGGCGTACGCCGCCTGTCGCACCGCCGACCAGGAGCGTGCCCTCGGGGCATTTGAGGCGCTCGCCGAGCCCGGGACCGCCGTGGTCGTCGAGGCCGACCGGGGACGCGGGAAGTCGAGCGCGGCCGGGCTCGCGGCGGGCGCGCTCGCGCTTTCCGGCGCCGACGTGCTCGTCACCGCGCCCGCGTTCCGCAACGCCGCCGAGGTGTTTGCGCGGGCACGAGAGCTGATCGCGGAGGGGGACCCGGACGCGACCGAGCCGGCGGGCGACGCCCGTCGCGTCGACGCCCCCGGCGGCGGACGCCTCCGGTTCCTGCCGCCCGCGGCGGCGGCCGACGTCGCGGACGAGGCGGACGTCGCGATCGTCGACGAGGCGGCCGCACTTCCGGTGCGGCTGCTCGAGGGGTTCCTCGACGCGCCGGCGGTCGCCTTCTGCACGACCGTCCACGGCTACGAGGGTGCCGGCCGCGGCTTCGCGATCCGGTTCCGCGAGCGGCTGCTCGACAGTCCGTTCGCGGTCCGGGACGTTCGGCTCGACGAACCGATCCGGTACGCGCGCGGCGACCCGGTCGAGGCGTGGGCGTCGCGGGCGCTCCTCTTGGACGCTCGACCCGCGGTCTCGGCGGCGGTGGACGACGCGACCGTCGCGGAGGCGACCTACCGGCGGCTCTCGCCCGACGAACTGCTCGCCGACGAGACGCTGCTCGGCGAGGCGTTCGGTCTGCTGGTCGCGGCTCACTACCGGACGGAGCCGAACGATCTCGCGCGGCTGCTCGACGCGCCGAACCTCGCGGCGCGAGCGCTGGTCGCGGAGGGACGCGTCGTCGCCGTCGCGCTGCTCGCCCGCGAGGGCGCCCTCGACACCGACACCCGCCGACGGATGTACGAGGGCGAGCGCGTCCGCGGCAACATGGTCCCCGACGTGCTCACGAGCCAACTGCGCGACGAGGCGGCCGGCGAGCCGCGGGGGCTCCGCACGGTCCGGATCGCCACCCACCACGCGCTCCGCGACGCCGGCTTCGGGTCTCGGCTGCTCGAGGAGGTCCACGCGGAGTTCGGCGACGACGTCGATTACTTCTCCGTCGGGTACGGCGCGACACCCCGCCTCCTCCGGTTCTGGCGGCGCGCGGGCTACCGGACGGTCCACCTCTCGACCACGCGAAACGACGCCTCCGGCGAGCACTCCGCGATCATGCTCCGGCCGGCGGGCGACGAGGGCGGTGACGAGACTGCGGGGGCGGCGATGACGGTGACGCGAACGACGGGGGCGACGACGAGCACGCGGGGCGAGCCCTGCTCGACCGGCACGCCGCCGCCTTCCGCGACCGGGAGCGCGACGGGCTCTCGGACGCCCACCGCGAACTCGACCCCGACGTCGTCGTCGGCGCGCTCCGGGCCTGTCCCGCGCCCGTGCCGGTCGATCTGACCGAGACCGAGTGGCGCTCGGTGGTCGGCGCGTCGTTCGGTCCGGGGATGTACGACAGCGCGCCCGGCGCGTTCAGGGACCTGGCGCTCGCGGCGCTGATCGACGGCGACGCCCGGGACGACGATCTCGGCCTCGACGACCGCGAGGCGCGTCTCCTCGTCCGGAAGGTGCTCCAGGGCCGGCCGTGGGACGCGGTCGCCGCGGAGCTCGACTACGTCTCGACGGCTTCGTGCATGCGGGCGCTCGGCGACGCGTACGAGCCGCTGGTCGAGCGATACGGGACGGCGTTCGCGCTTGAGGAGCGCGATCGGTTCGCGCACGGGTGAGGCGCAAGGTATGGAACGCCCGCTTTGACGGTGAAATCGCACCTGAAAATCAGGCGCTAGTGCCCCGTCCTCGAGGAGTGAACCGCGTCGGCGGTGAGCGAGTAGGGTGGGGAGGACGTCACGACCCTTCAGAGATAGGGATGTAGGATAAGGCTCTGGCCAGCCTTCTTCTACTGGATAGCAGTCAAATCACGGTGACACCATGAACCCACGCGACTACCCTATGCAAGAAAATGACGATCTGTGCCCCGATATAGCGTCGAAAGCGTACACTTCGAAGTTCGCCCGTGAATCTGATACACCCCCCTCTATCTGTGTCGTTGAGGCGGTTGCGGAAGCTATCGAAACAGATCCGAAGGACTTGCAGCCGCTCTATGAATCAATTGATCCCGATGCGCTTAATATACTCTTGGAATCGCCACACCAATTTAACAGAGGCTGTATAACGTTTAGATTTGCGGGGTGTAACGTCACTGTTAGCACGGATGAGTGGATAGCTGTTTTGCCCCGAGTGAACGACTGAACGTGACGTTTCGATGGTCTCTTAATCGCTGTCACTCACGTCCGGTCGGACAATTATTAACAGACTTCTTAAATATATATGTGAGAATATTGCGCTCGGCTGCAAAGATGTGTTCTGAGAAGGTAGCTGATGTAATATCGAGTTCGTCAGCAACGTCTTGCCCTGTACAGTCGCGCGGCCACTCGTAATAACCCATCTCAAATGCGGTCTGCAGGACTTCCTGCTGTCTATCAGTTAGGTTGTTGAGGAGTGACTGCTGGAATGTAGAGGGAGTTAACATAGATGTGTGCGTCTCTTTCGTCCGTTTGGCTATCAGATCGAAATCGGGATACTCCTCGAGGAATGGTTCTGTCACTGCTGGCGGATCATACCTCAATGGGATCTCAGCGACGATACGCCCCTGGCCATCGACTCCTTCGACGGTTCGAGGGAGCGCTCCGAGTTCAGCGAGCCTATAAGCCGGACAATTCCCCGACACGATAAATTCGAATAGACCGCCGTCGTCGTATTCGCTGAGGAGTGAGGTTTCGACAGTCTCATACGAGTCTGTGTGACGCTTAATTCGAGCGGGAGGTGCACCTAACACGTTGAAAAATTCCGCGTATTGTGCTTCCGGACGCGGTATGATCTTTGCAAGCTCAACCCTACAATGTTCTTCCCCGGACACGCCAACGAATGGATATACCGCATTCTGAACGGTCAGTTCGATCTCAACCACTGGATCGGTTTGGTTGTCTCTCTGGCCTTCTAAAATGCTCATTGTATATACTATAGCATGGTGATGGTAAGCTCTTATGGAAATCATAATTTAAATTGTAGTGTTATGTTTCCTACCGCTTCGTCTGTACAACAGCTATGTAGCGAGTCAGCATGGTGATCCGCGATCTGGTTCTGTTGAAATCATCAGCAAGTGATCTATTCTGCCCCGACTGCGGTCAGTGCAGGGCGTTTATTCAGCAGACGGAGCACCCGCAGAGCGGATCTCGAAGCGCCACCCTTAGATATATGTTATCACGGCTCGTACCTCTTTGTCGAAACTATCAGGGGGAGCACGCCATCCGCCACGGCCACGTGGCTCATTATGACACATCGCATCTGCACATCGGAAGCGGACGGGGAGTTACCCTATTTTCAGCGCCTATGGCGAACGCTGTTCGCCTCCAATATCGAACCAAGAACCAGACTCGAACAACTGTTCGAACACGAAACCGCCGAATTCGACCTGAATTACGCGTTTCTGTCGCACATTGACCTAGAACACGAGACGGAACGCTTCGAAATCGTACATGGCTCCCACGAGATCCTAAAACCGAGCACCACCGTCCCGCTCTCTAAGACCTACTGTCGGAAAACCATCGCAGACCCGGAAGGGACAGTGGCTGTCAGTGATGCTCTCGCTGAAGGGTGGAAAGATGATCCAGCATATGATTCATTCGAGTTAGGGAGCTACCTCGGAACGACGGTTTCGGTTGACGACGAACTCTATGGAACGGTCTGTTTTGCGGACACCGCCGCCCGTGATGAACCAATCAGGGACAAAGAAAAAGCCCTTGTTGAGATGCACGGCCAGTGGGTCGAGTACATGTTGGCACTCTGGGACGAGCACCTGATGCGGGAGACGCGTTTCGATACTATCGAGGGACGCGCCGTTCCTTCGGAAGCCATCGACTCGATGATGGACGTACTCAAAAGTCGTACACGGCGCGTTATTCTTATGACCCTGTTGGGAGACACCACCGAGACCAGTATCGATACCCTCGAACGACAGATAAACGACGAGAACACCCGAATACGGCTGTACCATCTCTATTTACCCAAATTAGCCAACACCGGATATATCGAGTGGGACTATGATGCGGATACCATCTCTAAGGGACCGAAGTTCTCCGAGGTGGAACCACTCGTTCAACTGCTGAAAGAGTATAATACGGCATTCCCCGAGTAGACGTCATCCGTTGACGTTTCTGTGGGCTCTGACAGAGTAATACTGGATCCGTTCTTTTCAATAGCCGCCGACACCTCGAAAACACCGGCCACATTTACTAACGGGAGGTTTGTTCATTGCCTGTTCAACGGAGGTACTTTGTAAATGATCAGGGGTGACATTACGTGTACCTCCACACTCGGTCTGAAGGCTGGATCTCTCTGGATCGCGTTTGTGGACTATGTTCGTATGCTCGTTCAGAACGGCGTTTCTGTGGGTTGCATTAGCACTATCGGCCATAGATAACCCATAGCGATGTGGATGGATAGACGCATTCCCTATGTGTCAAGGGTTACCGGGGTCGCTCCACTGGTTGCCGACACATCTAGCGATACGGATCTTCTATTCAACGCAATCGGGCCCGTATATATAATTTTCTGAAGATCTCAAGCGTTCGGGGCAAACACCGAAGACGGTCGCCGACCCATAGCCGGACATGACCGCCGACGCGGACGAGCCACCGCGGACCTGTACGGAGCCGGACTGCGACCGCCAGGCGGCCGTGCGCTTGCACATCCCGTGGGACGAGGACCGCGCGGTCTGTCCGGCCTGCGCGCGGGCGCTGGTCCAGCAGGACGGCGTCGTCGCGGAGCCGCTCTCCGGCCACGAGGACACGTGGCCGTGAGCGGGACGCCTGTCGAGTACTGAGTTCACTGAAAACGAGGGAGGTCTGGAACCGCCTACAGCGACCGTGCCAGCATCACTTCGTCGACGTACTCGCCGTCGATCCGGTAGTGGTCCTCGCGGGTCGCCTCCGTGAACCACCCGTGCGACTTCAGGAACGATTGCGCCTCCTCGTTGGTGGCGGGGACGCTGTTGTACAGCTTCTCGAAGCCGTTCTCGTGCGCCCACGTCGACCCCTTCTCCAGCAGCGTCTCGCCGATGCCGCGCCCGCGGTACTCCTCGAGGACCCCGAGCGTGAGCTTCGCCGTGTGGCGGAGCTTCTCGGTCTCGGGTAAGTCGAGGTGGACCCAGCCGACCACCTGTTCTTCCACGGTGGCCACGAAGAACATCCGCGACTCGGCGTCGTTGTCCCGCAACAGGATCTCCTCGTAGTCGAGGAGGTCGGCGACGGTCTCGGCCTCGATGTACGTCCCCTCCTTCGCCACCTGGCGGATGATGCCGACGAGCCCCGACAGGTCCGACTGTCGTGCGGTCCGGATCGCGAATCGGGTGTCATCGTGCTCGTGGACGGTGGCGGCGTCGGTGTCGAACGCAATCTCCAGGTCGTCGTCGACCTGTCGGATGTAGCCGTCGCGCCGCAACACGGCGAGGTGGTGGCCGAAGGCCTCCTCGTCGAACCCCAGCTCGCGACGCACCGTCTCGGCCGGCACCGACCCGCGCCGCTCTACGTACTCGTAGATGTCCTTCCGGTCACGATTCTCGATCGAGACGCGTTGAGCGAGCTCCATGTATCACGATACCATGCAACAACGGATAAGTATTGCCCATGAATGATCGTGAAAAATTCCCCCGTCTGCGCCGTTCGCGTTTCATGCACCGATGCGGGCCACGGGTCGCCGCCGATCGCGACCCGTCGCGAGTCACGACTCGTCGCGATGCGTCCCCGTGAGCAGGGCCGCCACGTCCGTGATGTCGTGGGTGTCGACCAGCAGTTCGGCGGCCTCGCGGACGGTCACGTCCGGGTCGCGGCGACGCCCCGGCACCGGGCGTACACCGCCAGCCAGTCGCTCGTCGCGGCGTTGAGGCGGTCGAGTTCCCGCTGCGAGAACCGCACCGGCTCGTCCGCCGTGCGCGCCTCGACGTACACGCCGACGACCGGGCCGAGCCCGTCGCGCGCCGCGACCAGCGCGGCCGCCGCAGGGTCCGAGACCTCGGTTCCCGCGAGTTCGATCCCCGCGTGCGGCGACCCGCCGTCCCCGGATTCCGGCTCGTCCCCACCGCCGTCCCGCAGGGACTCGGGGTCGAACCGGTCGCGCGCGGCGCGCGCATCCGCCGCGAGCGACGCGATCCGGTCGGCGTACCGGGAGCGCGTCTCCGCCACGTCACCCCTCCTTGAACTCCACCCCTTTGCCGCCGCTGGGGTGTTCCCACTCCGTGTCGGCGACCACGGCGCAGGTGCCGCACTCGATACACGGCTGCGTGTCGAGGCTGACGACGCGTTTCTCCTCGCCGTTCGTCTGGATCCGCTCGTCGCGGTAGCAGCCGCCGCCGAACGCCTCGGCGCTCACCGGGCAGGCGGTCACGGCGGCCCCGCTGGCCTCGTAGCTCTCGTCGAGCAGCTCGATGTGCGGGTCGCCGACATCGTAGGTGAGGTCGCCGATCCGGTCCGCGAGGTCGGGCGGGCGGACCCCGTCCTCGTCGTCCGCGTCGTCGCTCGAGTCGGCGTACGAGCGCTCCTCGATCGGCTCGCCCAGGACCTCCGCGATCCGGCTCGGTACGGTGACGTACGAGAACCGGGTGTCCGGCACCATCCCGAGCAGCAACGGGGAGTTGAACGCGCGCTCCGCGAGCCCCTCGGCGGCCCGCAGACCGGCGGCTCCCAGCGGCGAGTCGATCAACGCGCTCCCGAGCCGGTTCACGGCGTCGTTCTCGGAGACGGCCCGAGACGCCCGATAGCGCCGCGGCCGGAGCTTCTCCATCACGCCCTCCTCGCGGAGCTTGCGCTCGTAGAGCTCTCCCGCCTTCGAGGCGTCACCTCGCGTCCTGGCCTCGACGAACGCCTCGGCGGCGAGCCCGCCAGCGGTCACGGCGTGGTTCATCCCCTTGATGATCGGCCCCTGCGCCTGCATCTGGCCGGCGGCGTCGCCGACGAGCAGGAGCCGTCCGCGGTGCGGCGAGGGGTGCGCGACCTTCTTCGAGTCGGGGACGAGCTTCGCCGAGTACTCGCGCTCCTCGTACTCGCCCTGCAGCCAGCGGTCGAGCAGGGGGTGGGTCAACAGCCCGTCGAGCAGTTCGTGCGGCTCCGCCCGCTCCGCGGTCAACGAGTCGAGGTGGAACACCGTCCCGATCGACAGCGAGTCCTCGTTGGTGTACAAGAACCCGCCGCCGCGGACGCCCTCGAACAGGTCGCCGGAGAACAGGTGGGCTGCCCCTCCGTCCGGGTCGACGTCGAACCGGTCGTTGACGACGTCCGGGTCCATGTCGACGACCGCTTTCACGCCCTGGAACCAGTCGTCGGGGTCGTCCCAGTCCATGAGCCCGGCGTCGCGCGCCAGCTCGGAGTTGACGCCGTCGGCGGCGACGATCAGGTCCGCGCGGATCGGGTCGATCTCGTCGCAGGTGACCCCGACGATCTCGCCGTTCTCGCGGAGCAGACCGTTGACCCGGACCTCCGTGAGGAGGCCGCCGCCGGTCTCTCGCGTCAGCTCGTGGACGCGCTCCGCGAGCCACGAGTCCATCCGGCGGCGCAACACCGAGTCACACCAGTCGGTGTCGTGGTGATGGACCCGGTCGAGGTCGAACGTCTTCACGCGGTCGCCGGCGACGTTGTGGATGTAGTACTCGTCGACCGGGCGCTCGGACGCCGCCTCGCGGAAGTCCGGGAACAGCCCGTCGATCGTGTAGGGCGCGGACTCCTCGGCGTAGATCAGCCCCCCGGAGACGTTCTTCGAGCCGGCGTCGACGCCCCGCTCCAAGACGAGCGTCTCGACGTCCTGGCGGGCCAGCGCCGCGGCCGCCGCCGCGCCGCCGGGGCCCGCCCCGACGACGACCGCCTCGTAGTGCTCGTGATCGGCCGTCTCCGCGGCACCGGCCGCGTCGGCGTCAGTCATCGGCCACCCCCTCCATCGCCGCGACGGATCCACCCTCCTCGATCGCCGCCGTCAGCCGGGGCAACACCTCGAACAGATCCCCCTCGACGAAGTAGTCGGAGAATCCGCGGATGTCGGCCTCGGGATCCTCGTTGACCGCGATGATCGTGTCCGACTCGTCCATGCCGACCTTGTGCTGGACCGCCCCGGAGATACCGGCCGCGATGTACACCTCGGGTTCGACAACCTGCCCGGACTCGCCGATCTGCCGCTCCTCGGAGATGTAGTCCTCCACGTGGCTCGCGAACTCGTAGGAGGCGGTGATGACGCCTCGCGAGAGCCCGAGTGCGGCGTCGTCGAACGCGCCCACGAGGTCCAAGCCGAGTTCGATCCCCTCCGTGGGATCGTCGCCGATCCCCCGGCCGAGCGCGACGATCACGTCGTGGCCGGTCAGGTCGACGCCCTCCTCCAGCCGGTCGTACTCCACCACCTCGACCTGGAACCAGTCGTCCGGGAGGTCGAGGTCGTGTTCGACGACCTCGCCCTCGCGTTCCGGATCCGGGTCGGGGAGATCGAAGGTGCCGGGGATGACGCTGGCTCCCTGTGGATGGAAGTCGCGGTGCGGCTTGTCGATACAGAGGATCGTCGAGTACTCGAACCCGGAGAAGTCCGGGCGGGGCATGTGGAGCACGCGCTCGAACTCCTCGCTGTCGCCCGGCGTCCCCGTCTTCGCGGGGTTCGAGATCATCGCCTCCTCGATGTACAGGTCCGAGCAGTCGGAGGCGAGCCCGGAGTCGAGTTCCGCCTGCACGAGCGCGGAGAGGTCGCGCCCGTTGTGCGTCGCCGGGAACACGTTGTACCGGGGCTCGTGGTAGTCGCGCCACGTCGCCTCGAAGTCCCGGCACATGTGCGCGTAGATCTCGGTGTACGGCTTGTGGCGGAAGCGGTCGAGCCGCTCGTCGTCGTGGTAGACCGCGCGGTCCGCGCCGTACGCGATCGCCTCCTCGGCGAGGTCGGCGACGTCGTCGCCGATGAGGACCGCGATCACGTCCTCCTCGTCGCCGTACCGGTCCGCGTAGCCGTCCATCAGCTCGCGGGCCTTGCCGAGGATCTCCTTCGAGGCGTCGACGAGCTCTCCCCGCTGGGTCTCGCAGTACACCCACATGTCCCGGTACGTCTCGCCGGAGACGCCCTCGACGTACGTCTTGTCGGCGGTCGGGTGGTCGAGGTCCGGGTGTTTCTCCTCCGGCGGGACGTACTCGGGGCCCTCGTCGTCTTCGTCCTGTTCGGTCCCCTCGATCGCCTCGATGCGGTTCTCGATCTGCGTGATCGCGCCGTCGCGGTCCTCGCCGTCCCGCTCGCGCTCGATCAGGTCCCGGAGGAGGTCGACGTCGTCGACGTCGCGGACCATGTTGGCGAACTCCGCGAGCGACAGCTCCGCGGGGTCGACCTCGGCGGGGTCGACCGCCGCTTCGTCTCCTCCCGCCTCCGCTTCGAGCGTCTCGATCCGGCTCTCGATCAGCGTCTTCACGGGGTCGCGGTCGGGCCCCTCGCGCTCCAGTTCGAGCATCGCCTCCAGCTCCTCGATGTCGTCGACGCCGTTGACTTTCGGGCCGAGGTCCGCGATCTCGTGTTCGGTGGGGTCGATCTCGACCACGGTCAGTCACCCCCCGCGAACGCCGCCAGCTCGTCTACGACCGCCTCCATCTCGTCGGCGTCGTCCGGAGACACCACTGTCGCCTCGCGCTCCGACGGCGCCTGCGGGATCGGGTCGACGCCCGAGACGATCGTCGGCGATCCGTCGAGTCCGATGAAGTCCGGGTCGAGGTTGAGGTCCTCGTGGTTCCACGTCGTGAGGTGCTCCTCGTACGACTCGGCGCGCTCGGTCGTCTCCTCGCGGAGGTCCTTGTACCGGAGCCGGTGGGCGGCCTTGTGGTAGCTCGGGTCGAACTCCGGGTCGGTGACGACGAACGCCGGGAGGTCGGTCTCGACGGTCTCGATCTCCGCCACGTCGCCTTCGACCAGCCGCTTCGCGCGGAGCGTGTCCGCCTCCGGGTCGACGTCGAGTGCGACCACGTGAGTGACGAGCGACCGGTCGGGCAGCGCGTCGTTCATGTGGTGACACCAGGTCGTCTGCGGCCCGGTGTGGCCCGTCTCCCCGTCGGCCGTCTTGAAGCCCGCGACGACCAGATCCGGTTCGGGATCGAGCTTCGAGAGCCCCGTCGTGATCGTGATCGACGTGGCCCAGGTGTCGGCCGCGGCCATCTCTCGGTCGGAGAGGAGGTAGAGATCGTCGGCGTACACCTCCCGCATCCCCTCCTGGAGAACCTCTTCGTACCCGGGCGGGCCCATGCTCAGTAGCGAGACGGTTCCGCCGTGGCGTACCTTCTCCTGTAGCGCCGCCCGCAGGGCGATCTTGTCGTTCGGGTTCATGACTGTGGGCGTCTTCCCGCGCTCCAGGTGGCCGTCCTCGTCGAACGCCACCTTCCCCTCGCGGAAGTCGGGGACACCTTTGGTCAGTACGACTGTGTGCATTGATATCTGTCCTCGATCCGTGCTTGTCACGGTTCCTAATAGTCTTTTGTGTGAAATTACACGTTTGGACGGGATCCCGTGCGAACGTCGCTCGCGTTCGCGTCAGCTACCTGAGACGTCGTCGCCCGCGAGCGGCTGCTCGGCGGAGTAACGTCGCCGGTGGAAGGCGCGAGCGGAGCGCGAGCGCTCGGGCCGAGGGAAAAAAACGCGAGGAGAACCGTGGCGGATGCGCGAACTCCGGACGGTTCGGCGACGAGCGAGCGTCAGATCCGACCGGCTCGGCCGGGATCGACGTCGATCGCGTCGACCGGACATACGTCGACACAGAGCATACAGTCGATACACTGGTCCTCGTGGGTGGGGTTCGCTTTGATCTCGCTTTCGGGGTGGCCGGGGGTGTCGACCCACTCGAACACGTCGACCGGACAGTCCTCCAGGCACGCGCCGTCGGCCAGACAGATGTCGAAGTCGACGGCCACGTGGGTGCCGCGGATGCCGAGCTCCTCGGGCGGGTCGACCGGACCCCACGTCGCCACGCCGTTCTCCTCACCGACCTGTTCGCGGTTCTCCTCGAAGTTCGGGTCGATGGCCATCGGTATGGTAACATCCACCGCTCGCCATATAAACCCGGCGACGGGACCGGAAGGGTCTACGGGCGGCCGGGGCCGAGACGGTCAGGGGTGCGCGTAGTAGGTGACGAGGTCCTCCTCGCCCGTCGGCCCGTACGCCTCGCCGGCCGGCTCGGGGTCGAACTCGTCGAGGCGCACGAACCCGACGCGCTCGAACTGGACCAGGTCGTCGACGGCGGCGTCGGCGATCGCCGGCTCGGCGAACCCCCGCACGTCGCCCTCGACCGTGCGAACGAGCGTTCTCAGGCTCTCGTCCGCGGGGACCCAGTGAACCACGTCCACGTCGCCCTCGCGGACGACCTCGATGTCGTCGCCGACGTACTCGAACGCGTCCCGGGTGTGGCGGACGCAGCCGAACCCCTTGAGCCAGACGCGGTCGCCGCGCGCGGGGAGGTCGGACTCCTCGATCAGCACGCGCCCGGCGGGGACCGTGCGGGTGCCGCGCTCCTCGTGGTCGGGATGCAGCGGCGGGTGCCCGGCGTCGGGACCCCCGATCACGTCGCGGTCGACCGCGGGGTCGTCCTCGCGGTCGCGCACGAGGAAGTACCGGTTCGCGTCGTCGTCGACGATATCGCGGTTGTTGGCGTAGACGGACGACATCGCGAGGTCGACGTCGGCGGTGGACATCCCGAGTTCCGTCATCGAGTCGACGAGCGCCTGCCCCCGGATCCCGCGGCGGCGCACCGACCGGATCGTCGGCGCGCGCGGGTCGTCCCACCCCGTTAGCTCGCCCGCCTCGATCAGCTCCTTTATCGTCGACGTGGAGAGCTTCACGTCGTACTCGTCGACCTGGACGTGCCCCCAGTGGAGCACCTCCGGGTACTCCCAGCCGAAGTAGTCGTAGACGAACCGCTGGCGCTTCGCGGAGTCCTGGAGGTCGATCCCACGGATGATGTGGGTGACGCCGGTGAGGTGGTCGTCGACGCCCGACTGGAAGTCGAGCATCGGCCAGCAGCGGTAGTCGGCCGCCGCCTCGCGCGGGTGCGGCGTGTCGATCATCCGGAACGCCACCCAGTCGCGCAGCGCCGGGTTCTTGTGGTCGATGTCGGTCTTCACCCGGAGCACCATCTCGCCGGCGTCGTACTCGCCGGCGACCATCTCCTCGAACTCCGCCCGGACGGTCTCGCCGTCCTTCTCGCGGTGCGGACAGGGTTCGCCGGCGTTCTTCAGCTCGGAGAAGTCGTCGCCGGCACACGAGCAGGTGTACGCGCCGCCGGCGCCGATCAGCTCCCGTGCGTGCTCGTAGTACGTCTCCAGCCGGTCGGACGCGCGGATCACGCGGTCGGGCTCGAACCCGAGGTACTCGATGTCCTCGAGGATCGCGTCGTACGCGTCGAGGTCGGGGCGTTTCGTCTCCGGGTCGGTGTCGTCGAACCGACAGATGAACGCCCCGTCGTACCGCCGTTTGTACGTCCCGATCACCGCGGGCATCCGGGCGTGGCCGAGGTGCCACGGGCCGTTGGGGTTCGGCGCCGCGCGCATCACGACCGCGCCGTCCTCGGCGTTCGGCAGCGCCGGGAGGACGTGCTCGTCTTCCGCCTCATCTTCGTCCAGCTCCGCGAGCCGGTCGGGCGCGATCTCGCCGAGCCGCGCTCTGCGCTCGGCTTCGTCCATCTCGGCGACCTCGTTCACGATCGGCGCGAGGACTCCCGGGATCTCGTCGCCGTGCGGGCGGAACTCGGGGTTCTCGCCCATGAGCGGGCCCATGATCGCGCCCACGTCCGGGTCGCTGTCGTGTTTGAGCGCGTTGAACAGCGCCGCGGCCTCGCCGGCCGTCGCGACGCGCTCGCGGAGTTCGTCGTCCATACCACGGGGTTGTGGGGGTCGGCTCAAAAACGCCGCGGAACGGCGGGGAGGGACGGGAAGCGGGGCGGAACAGACAAGCGGGTAGGGGCGTTCCACCCGAGGAGACGACGCGGCTTAAATCATCGAGACCGTTCACGGCCGAGATCCCCGATCTCGGCGCGAACGGTCGCGACGCTTTTGTAGTAACGAGTTCCTACCGTGACGATCGCCGCTCGCGACCGTGGCGTTCCGTCCACGGTCGCCCCGCCGTTCCGCCGACGGCGACCGCCCGCGCCGCTCCGCCGGGTTGATAATCGCCCGCGTCGTGGAGCGACCATGGACACGGCAGCGTCCGGCGTCGGACCGGTGCCCGCGGGGGGATCGGCGTGGTAGAACCGATGTCCGAGGCGGAGCGCGACGCGGGCAACCGCAAGGTCAAGGTCGGCCTCCTGCTGCTCGTGACGGTCTCGCCGCCGCTCGTCGCGCTCCAGTGGGGGCCGACGACCGAAGAGCTGTTCGCCGCGCTCGTCGGCGGCTTTCTCCTCGGACTCGTGGTGGTGTGGTACCTCGGCCGGCTCGCGGCCGAGTTCAAGGCGGGGTCGCGTCGTCCGGGTCGTCGGCGGTGACGACCTCGCCGGCACGGTCGCCGGCGACCGCGCGCGACGTCGACAGCGGCGAGATGCTCACCTCGCCCTCGACGGCCGCGCGCCGGTCGGAGCCCGGATCGTCGGGGACGTCGCCGCGGAGGAACTCCCGCCAGAAGCGGTCGCGCAGCTCCATGCCCATCTCGCCGCGTCGCTCCTCGAAGCCGCCCTCGCTCGGCTCCCCCTCGCCGGGGTGGAACTCGATCACGTCGAACCCGCGCGCCGGCTCGGTGAGACGATAGGTCGGGTCCGCGGCCGCCGCGTCGTCCGCGGCTGGGACGTTGACGTTCAACACCTCGGCGCCGAACGGGAGGGGACCGTCGGCGGCGCCCTCCGCGTCGGCCCGGTCGAGCAGATCGAGCGCGACCTCGGCGGCGAGCGCGAAGTCGTCGCGGCCGAGCGTCGGCGGCACGGGGAGGTTCCCGCGGTCGTACAGCGAGACGGCGATCGCCGGCGTCCCGAGGAAGGAGGCCTCCATCGCGGCGCCGACGGTCCCCGACTGCCCGAGGATGTGTGCCCCGATGTTCGGCCCGTGGTTGCAGCCGGAGACGACGACGTCGGGATCGAGTTCGAGCGCGACGTCCGCGACCGCGACGCAGTCGGCGGGCGTCCCCGCGACCGCGTAGCCGGCGTCCGTCTCGGTGTAGTCGACTGTGGTCTCCCACCACGAGCGGGTCCCGCCGACCCCGGACTGGTTGCTCTCGGGCGCGACGACCGTCACGTCGTGCTCGCGCGACAGGGCGTCCGCCAGCGCCCGGAGTCCGACGGCGTCGATCCCGTCGTCGTTGGTGAGGAGGATCTCGCAGGTCACGGGGGATACTTTGGACGGGCGGAAGAAAACGTCGCCGAAACGCTCCGGAAAACGAGGACGGCGGCAGTCGGTCGACGGGGACGGCGGCGGTCAGTCGGCGGCGACGCGCGGCGTCCCCTCTGCGAGCTCCATGACCTCGTCGAAGAAGCCGAGCGAGTCGTGTGGACCGGGGTTCGCCTCGGGGTGGTACTGGCGGGTGATGACGTCGAGTTCCTCGCTGTCGAGCCCTTCGACGGTGTCGTCGTTGACGTTCACCTGGGTCACCTCGAGCGGGCCGGTGTCGTCGACCGTGTAGCCGTGGTTCTGAGTGGTCATCACGACCCTGTCGGTGCGGAGGTCCTGCACGGGCTGGTTGACGCCGCGGTGGCCGAACATCATCTTCTCGGTCGACCCGCCGAGCGCGCTCGTGATCACCTGCTGGCCGAGACAGATGCCGGCCATCGGCAGGTCGCCCGCGACCGCGTCGACGACCTCCTGGGCGGCGACGAAGTTCTCCGGGTCACCCGGGCCGTTCGAGACGAACAGCACGTCGGGGTCGACGGCGGCCACGTCCTCGGGGGTCGCGTCGTACGGGAGCACATGGACGTCGGCGCCGCGCTCGGTGAGCGAGGAGATGATCGACCCCTTCGCGCCGCAGTCGAGCATCGCGATCTCCGCCGCGCCGCCGCCCTCGTGGACGGTCGGCTCGGTCACCGAGACCTGCGCGCCGATGTCGGTGTGCGCGCTCATCGGTTCGCACGCCTCCATCTCCTCGACCGCGTCCTCGGGGGTCGCGTCCGGGCCGGCGGCGATCCCGCACGCCATCGCGCCCTCCTCGCGGACGGTGGTGACGATCTCGCGGGTGTCGACGTGGTCGACGGCGGGGACGTCCTCGCCGGCGAGCCACTCGGCGACGTCGTCGGTGAGCTCGCGGGCGATCGCCGCGCGCGGCTGGACCGACTCGGACTCGAACCGCTCGGTTCGGACGCCGTAGTTCCCGATCAGGGGGTACGAGAAGGTGAGGATCTGTTCGGCGTAGGAGGGGTCGGTGAGCGACTCCTCGTAGCCGGTGTACGCGGTCGTGAACACCAGTTCGCCACGGGTGCGCCCCGGCGCGCGAGCGCGAGCTTCGAGCACGCGACCGTCGGCCAGCGCGATGTAGGCGTCCGACATTACGAGAAACGTACGCTTCGAGGATAATAAGTGCGTCGTTCGAAGTTGTGTTACGATATTCGTAACGGGTAAGGCAGAAGAGGGCGTGGTGTCGGCATGGACGACCTCGACCGTCGGATCCTCTCGATCCTGCGACGAGACGCGCGGACCCCGTACACGGAGATCGCAGACGAGGTGGGCACCTCGGAGGGGACGGTGCGGAACCGCGTGGACCGGATGACCGAGGAGGAGACCATTGAGCGCTTCACGGTGACCACGAGCACCGGGAACGTGAAGGCGATGATCGAGATCTCGGTGGAGATGAACGTGAACACCTCCGAGGTGAGCGCGCGCATGGCCGAGTGGGAGGAGGTCGACTTCGTCTGGCAGGTCTCCGGCGAGGAGGACGTCGTCCTCGTCGTCGACGCCGTCGACACGCGCGCGGTGAACGAACTGATCACGCAGGCCCGCGAGATGGACGAGGTCAAGTCGACGAAGACCCGGCTGATCCTCGACGAACGGCTGGGGTGAGACCGGAGACGGCTCCGCGGCCGCCGTCGCGCGGACCGGGATCGCTTCGCGACCGAAAGCGATTCGGCGCTGGCGGCCGGACCCGGGAGCGTGAGCGAAACGCACGCCGAAGACGAGACCGAGGCGATCCCCGTCACGGTGTACACCCGTGAGGACTGCTCGCTCTGCGTCGCCGCCCGCGAGACGATCGAGGCGGTCGCCGCCGACCTCGACGTCGCGGTCGAGCTGGACCTCGTCGACGTCGACGACGACCCCGAACTGGCCGCGGAGTACGGCGAACGCGTCCCGTACGTGCTCGTCGACGGCCACCCGGCGTCAAGTACGAGGTCGACGAGCGAGAGCTCCGGTTGAAGCTGCTCGCGGCCGCGTAACCGGCCGTCCCGGCTTCCGCGTTACGCCTCGACCTCGGCCGCGTCCGCGCCGGGCGCGTTGCGCTTCACGCCCGTGACGGCCTCCACAGCGTTCGACCGCGAGGCGTAGCCCTCTCCCGAGTCCCCGAGCACGTTGCCGTTGCGGTGGCGGAGCCGCCAGCGCCACTCCCCGCCCGCGTCCTCGTAGATCTCGAAGGCAGCGTTCCCGACCTCGAGTACGTCGGCGTCGGGACCGTACTCGCGGACGCGCTCGATCGCGTCCCGGCCGTTGGACTTCGAGGCGTATCCCTCGCCGGAGTCCGCGATCACGTTGCCGTTCTGGTGGACGAGCCGCCAGCGGTACTCGCCGGCGGCGTCCTCGTACAGCTCGAACGTCGCCTTGCTCGCGTCGTCGCCGTCGATCGGGTCCGCGTCCGGCTCGTCGGGGGACTCGACGCCGGCGCCGCCCGCGTTCGACCGCACGCTGTCGAGCCCCTGCCGCGCCTTCGACCGGGAGGCGTACCCCTCGCCGGAGTCCGCGATCACGTTGCCGTTCTGGTGGACGAGCCGCCAGCGGTACTCGCCGGCGGCGTCCCGGAACACCTCGAACGCCGCGGGGTCGACGCGGAGGTAGTCCGCGGCCGCGACGTGCTCGCGAACCCGGGAGAGCGCGCGCTTCGCGTTGGACTTCGAGGCGTACCCTTCGCCGGAGTCGCCGATCACGTTGCCGTTGTCGTGGCGGAGCCGCCAGCGCCACTCCCCGCCCGCGTCCTCGAACAGCTCGAACGTCGCGCGGCTCTCCGGCGGCGCGTCGGGGATCGGCACCGCGACGTCCGGGTCGGCGGCGTCCTCCGGAACCGGCCCCTCGTCGTCGGCGACCTCGTCGGCCGCCTCCGGCTCGGTCTCGATCCGGAGCAGCCCGGCCCCGAGCGCGTTTCGGCGCACGCTGTGGAGCCCCTGCCGGGCCTTCCCGCGGCTGCTGTACCCCTGACCGGCCGTCGCGATCACGTTGCCGTTGCGGTGGCGGAGCCGCCAGCGCGCCTTGCCCGCGCGGTCCTCGAACAGCTCGAACCGGGCCTTGCTCGACCGGAGCGACTCGATCGTCGCCCGCGCGGCGGACAGCTCCGCGTCCAGCTCTTCGGCCCGCTCTTCGGCGTCCGACCGCTCCTCGCGCGCCGTGGTCAGATCGTCGCGGGTCGCCTCCAGATCCTCGCGCGTCGCCTCCAGCTCGTCGGCGGTGTCCGCGGCGGTCGCCGTCGCCGCGGCCGACTCCGCTTGCATTCGCTCGTAGTCCTCGCGGACCGGGTCGGTGACGAGCGGGACGATCGCCCCCGCGAGGCCGATACAGACGATCCCGGCGGCGTACAGCCCGTTGACGACGAGGTTCCCCGAGGAGGTGGACCACCCGTCGGGGAAGACCAGGAGGAAGTACACCACGGCGAGGAGCGTCAGGAGCCCGCCGAGCGCCCCGAGCAGCGTCGCCGACCGCCGGAGCGGGAACCGGACGATCGCGCCGAGCATCGCCAACGGCGGCGACAGCGCGACCAGCGCGTACCCGATCGACCGCGCCCCCGTCCGCGGCGCCGTGGCCGCGAAGACGACCACCCCGAGCGCGCCCAACAGCACGCCGACGGCGAACAGCCAGTACCCCCGGACCTCGTCGTCCGTCGTCGGCGTCCCGATCCGCTCCTCGTACAGCCCCGCGAGCGCCCCGGATGGTCCTTTTTGTGACATGTGTCGCCTGACGGCACCGAGCGACTTATGCATGGTGATCGATATCACGTCTCGTTCGAGAGGGCAGATCGCGGTTCCGCCACGGCCGCGACTCGACCATGGTCGCGACTGGGATCCGCGCACGGATGCGACCGGCGAGCCACGACCGGCGAACCGCGAGCGGTGAACCGGGAGCGCGCGTTTTTAACCGGAGCCGCCGCAAGGTCCGTCGATGACGACGCCGTCGAGCCGGTACGCGGACCCCGACGAGAACCCCTACGTGGAGGCCCCGCCGACCGACTTCGAGCCGGTCGAGGAGCTGTCGCCCGGCGAGGCGTCCGCGCAGGCGTCGCTGCTCCGGGCGGCGATCCGCGAACACGACCACCGGTACTACGTCGAGGCCGACCCGCTGATCGCCGACGAGACGTACGACCGGCTGTTCGACCGGCTGCTGGCGCTCGAGAAGGCGTTCGACCTCCCGACCGAGGACTCCCCCACCCGGCGGGTCGGCGGCGAGCCCGTCGACGAGCTGGAGACCGTCGAGCACGTCGCGCCGATGCGCTCCATCGACAGCGCGAAGGAGGCCGACGCGGTCCGGGAGTTCGACGAGCGCGTCCGCGACGGGCTCGCGGCCGAGGGGTTCGACCCAGACGGCGTGGCGTACGTCTGCGAACCGAAGTTCGACGGGCTCTCCGTCGAGGTGGTCTACGAGGACGGCGAGTACGTCCGCGCCGCCACCCGCGGGGACGGGACCGAGGGCGACGACGTGACGGCGCAGGTCCGGACGATCCGGTCGGTCCCCGGGAAGCTGCGCGGCGATCCGCCGGCCCGGCTCGCGGTCCGCGGCGAGGTCTACATGCCACGCGACGCGTTCGAGGCGTACAACGAGGAGCTGATCGAGCGCGGCGAGGAGCCGTTCGCGAACCCCCGCAACGCCGCGGCCGGGACGCTCCGCCAGCTCGATCCCTCGGTCGTCGCCGAGCGTCCGCTCGACGTCTTCTTCTTCGACGTGTTGGGATGGGAGGGAGACGAGGCGGACGGCGCCGAGAGCGGGAGCGGCGACGCCGACGGTGTCTCCGGGCGTCCCGAGACCCACTGGGACGAGTTCGACGCGTTCGACCGCTTCGGGCTCCGGCGCACCCACCGGATCGAGCGCGTCGAGGACGTCGAGGCCGCGATCGACTACCGCGACCGGCTCATGGCCGACCGCGAGGACCTGAACTACGCGGTCGACGGCGTCGTGATCTCGGTGGACGACCCGGCTCACCGCGACGCGCTCGGCTCGACGGCGCGGGCCCCGCGGTGGGCGTTCGCGTACAAGTTCCCGCCCCGCACCGCGACGACGACCGTGACGGGCGTGACCGTCCAGGTGGGTCGCACGGGGCGGCTCACGCCGGTCGCGGAGCTCGACCCCGTCGATGTCGGCGGCGTCACCGTCTCCCGGGCCACTCTCCACAACCCCGCCGAGATCGAGGCGCTCGGCGTGAACGTCGGCGACGTGGTGCGGATCTACCGCGCCGGCGACGTGATCCCGTACGTCCCCGAGGTGGTCGAGAAGCGCTCGGAGGGGACCTACGCGTTCCCCGAGACGTGTCCGGTCTGCGGCTCCGCCGTCGAACGGGACGGCCCGCTCGCGTTCTGTACCGGCGGGCTCGGCTGTCCGGCACAGCTGGAGCGAGCGGTCGAGCACTGGGCCCGTCGCGACGCGCTCGACGTCGAGGGGCTCGGCCCCGAGCGCGTCGAACAGCTCCGGGAGGCCGGGCTCGTGGAGTCGCTGCCGGACCTGTACGACCTGACCGTCGACGACCTCGCCGGCCTGGAGGGGTGGGGCGAGACCAGCGCCGAGAACCTGATCGCGGAGCTCGACGCGACGCGGAACCCCCCGCTCGACGACTTCCTCGCCGGGCTCGGGATCCCGGACGTGGGCGCGACCACCGCCCGGGCGCTGGCGGCGCACTTCGGCGACCTCGACGCGATCCTCG
>NZ_WPCE01000040.1 GCF_009742825.1 Halorubrum sp. CBA1125 | reverse complement strand
GGAACCGGGTCGGCGACCGGCGAGCCGGGGCTGGCGGCGCTCGGCGCCGGACTCGCCGTCGTCGCAGCCACGCTGCCCGACGTCGACCACCGGCTCCCGGTCGCACACCGCGGGCCGACGCACACGCTCGGGTTCGCCCTCGGGGCCGGCGCGCTCGCCGGGGTCGTCACCGCGTGCGCGCTCGCCGTCGCCCCGTCCGTCGCCGCCTCTCCGCGGACGGCCGTCTTCGTCGGCGGCGTCGTCGCGCTCTCGCTGTGCTCGCACCTCGCCGGCGACGCGATCACGCCGATGGGGATCCGGCCGTTCCGACCGGTCTGGAACGTTCACGTCACCCTGGATCTGACGCCCGCGAAGGACCCGCGCGCGAACCGGTTGTTCCTCGGCGCCGGCGTCGCCGCCGCTTCGCTGGCGACCGTCGCGGCGGTGTGAGCCCCGTCCGAGTCGGCGGAGCGGCGGACCGGGCAGCTTCGATCGGGTCGTCGGCCGGAACGTTCACTCGTCTCCGACTCAACCGGGTGCCTTTTTCCGCCCGTGCGCCGAACCGGGGGTATGCGAAACGCCAAGATCGTCTGTACGATCGGCCCCGCGTCCGACGATCGGGACACGATCCGCGAGCTCGCCGAGGCGGGGATGTCCGTCGTCCGGCTGAACGCGAGCCACGGGACGACGGCCCACCGCGAGGAGGTCATCGAGCGGGCCCGCGCGGTCGACGGGGAGCGCGACGAGCCGCTCGCAGTGATGGTCGACCTGCAGGGGCCGGAAGTCCGGACCGCCGAGATCGACGAGCCGATACCGCTCGCCGCGGGCACCGAGGTGACGTTCGTCGAGGGGAGCGGGGCGAGCGCCGAGCGCGTCGGGCTCAGCCACGCGATCTCGGCCGCGGAGGCGGGCGACACCGTCCTGCTCGACGACGGACGGATCGAGTGTCGCGTCGAGCGCGTCGACGGCGAGGCGGTGGTCGCGACGGTGATCTCCGGGGGAGAACTCGGCTCCAGGAAGGGAGTCAATCTCCCGGGCGTCGCGATCGACGTCGATCTGATCACGTCGTCCGACGAGGCCGAACTCGATCTCGCCGCCCGGACGGACGCCGACTTCGTCGCCGCGTCGTTCGTGCGCGACGCCGACGACGTGTACCGGATCGCGGACGCGTTGGAGGATCGCGGCGCCGACGACGTCCCGGTCGTCGCGAAGATCGAGCGCGCGGGCGCGGTCGAACACCTCGAGGCGATCGTCGACGCGGCCGACGGCGTGATGGTCGCCCGGGGCGATCTCGGCGTGGAGTGCCCGCTGGAGGAGGTCCCGATGATCCAGAAACGGATCATCCGAACGTGCGTCAACGCGGGCGTCCCCGTGATCACCGCCACGGAGATGCTCGACTCGATGGTCTCTTCCCGGCGGCCGACGCGCGCGGAGGCGTCCGACGTCGCGAACGCGGTCCTGGACGGGACCGACGCGGTGATGCTCTCGGGCGAGACCGCGGTGGGCGACGACCCGGTGAACGTCGTCGAGACGATGGACCGGATCGTCCGGCAGGTGGAGCGGAGCGACGAGTACGCGGAGACGCGCGAGCAGCGCGTACCGGCGGCCGCGGAGGGGTCCCGCACCGAGGCGCTGGCGCGGTCGGCCCGGTTCCTCGCGCGGGACATCGGGGCGTCGACGGTGGTCGCGGTCTCGGAGTCGGGGTTCACCGCCCGCAAGACGGCCATGTTCCGGCCGCGAGTCCCGGTCGTCGCGACGACGCCGAACGACCGGGTCCGACGGCAGCTCGCGCTCTCGTGGGGTGTCCGTCCCGTGCTGACGGAGTACGCGACCGACATGGAGACGATCCTCGACAACGCGGTCGACGCCGCGCTCGACACGGGACGGGCGGCCTCCGGGGACACGCTCGTGGTGCTGTCCGGAATGTTGACCGAGTTCGAGGGGACGAACACGACGAACACGCTGAAGGTCCACGTGGCCGCAGAGACGCTCGTGACGGGGAAGGCGGTCGTCGCCGGCCGCGTCGCGGCGCCGGTGTACCGGACCGACGACGGCGACCTCGCCGACCTCCCCGACGGGTCGATCGTGGCGCTCGGTCCCGGGTTCGACGACGAGTTCGACGGCGACCTCGGTCGGATCGCGGGGATCGTCGACGCCCGACCCGGAATGACCGGATACCCGGCCGTCGTCGCACGAGAGCTCGGCGTCCCGATGGTCTCCGGCGCCCGCCTCCCCGATGAGGTGTCCGACGGGAGCGTGGTGACCGTCGACGGCGAGCGCGGCGTCGTCTACGACGGCGACGTGATAGCGCCCGCCCGGAAGCGGTAGGGAGGCATCCGTCGACCCGCCAGCCATTTACCCCCGACCCGCCTACCCGCACCTATGACCGGCGAGGACGACGAAAGCGACGGCGACGGCGAGCGCGAGTGGCGGTTCGCCGTCGAGGACGTGGGTCCGGACGGGATCACCGAAGACACTCACACGCCGGAGAGCGAACCGATCGAGCCCGGCGACATCGATCCCGAACACGCCGCGTTCGTCGTCCTCGGCGTCGCGGTCACGGTCGGCGTGCTGCTGTTCGGGTTTTGAGTTCCGTCCGCGCGGGTCGCATGTGCCGCGGCCGCTGCGGTCGATCTCGATCGACCGCGCCGTCTCGCGGACCCGGACGCCCCGTGGCGCTCGGCTTCATCCGTCGAGATCCGGGAGACGAAAGCTTGAAACGCCGGTCGCCCCGAGTCCACAGACATGGAACTGCGGGTCATCGAGAAGACCGACACGGAACTCCGCATCGAGGTCGCCGGCGAGGACCACACGTTCATGAACGTCCTGAAGGGGGTCTTACTGGAGACTGACGACGTCGCGGCCGCCACCTACGACGTGAACCCCGAGCAGTCCGGCGGCCAGACGGAGCCGGTGTTGACGGTGAAGGCCGAAGAGGGCGACCCGCTCGACGCGCTCGGGACGGCCGCCGAGTCGATCACGGACCGGACGGCAGCCCTGCGCGACGCCGTGAAGGCGGCCTGACGCGCGTCTCCGTTCGGCGGCGTGGTCTTCCCTCGGCCGTGTTCGTCTCCCTTCGTTTCGCTTCGCCGCCCTTCTGCTAGGTCAGCCCCGGTCGCGCCGCCACCGTGGTTCCGTGCTCCAAAGAGGCGTGACGACCGTCCGTCCCCGGACGACCGCGGAGGACGAGGGGCATACCTAAGTGCCGACTCTCGAAACGAAGGGGTATGTCGCCGAGTGTACTCATGCTGGGGTGGGGGTACCCACCGAACATCACCGGCGGGCTCGACGTCCACGTGGGTGAACTGTTCTCCAGGCTGCGCGACGACCTGGGGGTGGACGCAACCCTGGTGTTGCCGAGGGAGTTCGCCCCGGACGACGAGCCCGGATTGGAGCCCGTCGATACCGGCGAAGGAGACGTCGCAGCCCGGGTGGAACGGCTCTCGGACCGGTTCGCCGAACTGGCTCCCGGAACGGACGTGATCCACACGCACGACTGGTTCGGATACACGCCCGGCCGCGCCGCCGCCCGGGAGTCGGACGCGACGTGGGTGTCGTCGTTCCACTCGCTGGCGAGCGACCGCAACATCGACCCGCCGACCCGCGAGGTCGAGACCGAACGCCGGCTGGCGAGCGCCGCCGACACGAACATCGCGGTCAGCGAGATCGTTCGCGAGGACATCCGCGAGCTGTACGACGCCGACGCCAGAGTCGTGTACAACGGCTTCTCCACGCCGCAGTTCTCCGGGAAGGACGTCCGCGCGGACCTCGACATCGACGGCGAGATGCTGTTTTTCGTCGGGCGGCACACGGACCAGAAGGGGATCTCGCACCTGCTGTACGCGATGAAGAAGCTCCGCGGCCGCGACGTCACGCTCGTCGTCGGCGGGTCGGGCCACCAGACGGAACAGCTGAAGCGGTTCGTCGAGCTGATCGGGATCGGAGACCGCGTCGAATTCGTCGGATACGTCCCCGAGGCGGAGCTCGGCGATTACTACGCCGCCGCCGACGCCTTCGTCTCCCCGTCGCTCTCCGAGCCGTTCGGGATCACGATCACCGAGGCGCTGGAGGCGGGGACGCAGGTGGTCGCCACCCCCGCGGGCGTCAGCGAGGTGCTCCCCGACGGCTGTCTCGTGGAGGTCGAGACGGACTCGGAGTCGATCGTCGACGGGCTCATCACCGCGCTCGACCGCGAGGAGCCGCCGACGTACGAGCGCCGCGAGTGGTCGGCGGTCGCGGAGGACACGCTGGCGGTGTACGAGGACGTCGCCTGACAGGGCTCGTCGTCCGGGCGAGTCGACCGCCTCGCGTCAATCCGTCACGCCTCGTCTTCCCGGTAGACGTCGAACTCCGTCGCCGGTTCCGGGTGCGTGATCCGGAACCCGTCCGCGGTCTCGAACGTCCCGCGCGTGCTCCCCGTTCCGCCGCCGTACGGACTCTCCGTCCCGTCGATGCCGGTTCCCTGACCCTGGTACGGGGAGGTGTACGGCGACGAAGCGATCGGCTCGTCGAAGTTCGACGGCGGGAGGTAGATCCGCTCGCCGCTCTCGGAGCGCACGACGACGGCGACGTCGCGGGTGCCGGTCACGTCGATGACGGTCCGCTCGTCGGTGACGCGCGCGTCGATGTCGATCTCGTCCATGCGACACGATGCGGACGGGAGGGGCTTAGCTGTGGCGGCGAGAGAAAGGCAATTGGGCGCGCGGTACCGACGGTCGGGCATGACGACACTCGAGGTCGACGGCATGGCGTGCGACGGCTGCGAGGAGGCCGTGATCGACGCGATCGAGGGCGTACCGGGCGCGGAGTCGGCGACCGCGGACCACGAGGCGGGCGTCGCGACCGTCGAGGGCGACGTCGACGTCGACGCCGTCGTGGCCGCGATCGAGGAGGCCGGCTACGAGGCGACGCCCTGACCCCCCGAGAGGTCAACGGTCGCGCATGTGACGGAGCTGGCGTCGGCGATCGACGACGGTCGGACCGCCGTGTATCGAGACGCCTTGAGATGCGTAGTGAGAGATATATCTAGAGTATTCGATGCGTAGAGAAGGACGTCCAGCCTTGTGTGTCGTCAACACACAAACTTATACGATTCGAAACGAACGGTGGGACGATGGCGCGGCGAACGAAGCGCGACAGCGGCTCCCGCGACTCCGCCGATCCGCGATCGACGCGGCCGGAATCAGGTGGCTGGACGCGAACCGCAGATCGGACGCGTACGGGTGGTCAAACTCGGATGGGTAGTCGACCTCAAACGGATGACCGGACCCGAACGGGCGCGCATACCGACTCGCAGAGGCGCGGACGGCGCAGCCGTCCGGGGCGACGGTCCGGGTGGTTCGGACGGAGCGCCCTCTCGATTTCGGGGATCGCGCTGCTGACGGCGACCAAGGCGGCAGACGCGCTCACGACGGGGCTCGGACTCGCGTACGTTCCCGGCGTGTACGAGGCGAACCCGATGGTCCGCGTCGTGTTCGAGCGAATGGGGATCACGGAGGGGCTCGTCGTGAGTTCGTTCGTCATCGTCGCGGGGATCGTGTTGATCACGGAGCTCGCCTCGGTCGGCGTCGCGAAGCGACGGCCGGACGGTCACTTCGCCCCGCTCGTCAGACTGGTGGGGTACGGCCTCCCCTCGATGGTGTTCGCTGCCGTCGCGCTGCGCAACGCCGGCGTGCTGGTGGCCGGGATCGGTGGACTGTTTTGAACCGGCTCAGGACCGGTCGTTCGACGCCGGCGAGGACGGGCGCGTACGGATCGTCGCGTTAGAAAAGAGGTTCCAGGAAGCGACGGGATCGACGCCGGTGAACGTCTCGTTGCACCCGGGACAGACCGGCTCCGTGAGCATCGAGAGGTCGACGTGCGTGTCACAGCGCTCACAGCGTCCCCGAGAGACGCCGGCGTCGATGGCCTCCTGTCGGAGCGACGCGAGGCCGTCGAGGCGCCGGTCCCGCGCGGCGACGGTGTCGAGCGTGGACTCGACGTCCGCGAGCCGGTCGTCGAGCCGATCGGTCGTGTCGATGAGCCGCTCGAAGAGCCCCTCTATCTCGTCGAACTCCCCGTCGATCCACGTTTCGAACTCCCGGTGGGTGGATTCGAACTCGTCGATGCTCTCCTCGAGGTCGGCGAGACGCGTCTCGAGGGCGTCGTCACGCTCGCTCGTCTGCGAGTCGATCGATTCGACCCGGCTGTGTAGCCGGGTGAGGTCGTCGGAGATACGGTCGGTGAAGTTGTCCTGGCGTGACCGCTGCTGCTCGACGTCGATCGACAGGTCGGAGACCTGGCGCCGGAGCTCGGTGACCGTCTGCATGAGGTTGAGTTCCGTGTGTAGCGAGTTCCGAAGCGCCTGGATCTCGGCCGCGACCGAGTCCTCCGTCGAGACAGGAGCGTCCGAATCCGTCTCGGTAGGGTTCCGGTCGGCGTCGTGGCCGGTCGGCTCAGGTTCGAACTCGTCCGCGTCGGCGGACGTTTCGGACTGGGCTTCCGACCCGTTCCGGGAATCGGAGCCGTGCCCCGAGCGCGTGTCGCCGCCGGATTCGTCGCCGCTCCGGTGACGACCCGAACCCGTACCCGTCTCGGCGGCCGGCACGACGTCTGTCATCTCGTCGAGCACCCAGAAGGCCGAAACGAGCTGGTTCAACAGCTCCTGTTCGTCGATGTCGCGAGAATCCGCCGTGTAGCGAACCCACTCTTGGAAGGTGTCGGCATCGACCGGGGACGGTCCGTCGGCTTCCCAAGAGTCGGCCATTACCGGTTGTTGCCGTGCAGACATATTAATCGTTGTGCCACAAAGCGACTCGATAGCCACCGTGCGGTACTTTTTTTACGCTGAAACGAGGATTTCAGATGAGGAGACGCCGATGGGTACACCGGGGACACAGCCGACGATAGGGGGGGTCGATCGGCGCCGATGGCGAGCGACGCCGTCGGCGCCTTCGACCCCCCACGGAGTCCGATAGTGAGCGACGCCGATTCGGACGACGCGAACGAGGACGACGAGGAGTCGAATCGCGCGAAACGTCCCTCGAGGTTCAAAAATATCGCGTCGAGGCTCGACGACGACCCACTTGACTCGACCACCGACTCCGACGGGCTGGCGGCGGACAGCAGCGATCCGGCGGCAGACCGTCAGGAGTCGGATACGACCGATTCCGAGCAATCCGGGAACGAGAGCGACCATCCCGGCGGCGACGACTCGTGGGAGTGGCTGGAGAACGACGAGATCTCCGACCCCGACGGAACGGACGCCACGGCGGACGACGATCCGGACGGATCCGCGCCGTCGACGTCCGCGAGCGGGGGACGCGACGAGCGGGCGACGAGTGAAGACCGACGTCCGGCAGACGAAGACCGGCAACGGTCGGGCGGGCGCGTGTGGGACCGCGGCGACTCGTCTGCTGACCGGTCATGTACGCAGCCCGATTCGACCGACTCGGCCGACGACGGTGGAGGATCGGCGGACGCCGAGTCGGCCGACGCGTTCGACGTCGACACGAGTGACCACACCGGCGTCGATCTGCCGGCGGAGTTGCGCCGTTCGCCGGGAACGAGCGTACTCGTCGAGTCCGGATCCCAGGACGACCGAACGGAGGTTGCGTGTCACGAGCTGCTCCACGCCGGAGCGGACGAACCGTACGTGCTCCTCGTTCGATACCGCGAACTCGAGGCGGACCGCCTCGAGCGGATCGCGAGTCGGGCCCACCGGACCAAGCTGGTGGCCGTCGGCTACACCCAGTCGACGCCGGCGTCCGAGGACATCGACATCGAACAGGTGAACATCAACAATCCGAACGACATCACCCGGCTCGGGATCGTCGTCTCCGGGACGATAGACAGTTGGGCGGACGACGACCGCGAAATCGCCGTCTGTTACGACTCGTTGAACGTCCTGTTGAACTACAAAGACGTGAAGAGCACGTTCCGGTTTCTCCACGTGTTCCTCAACACGCTCGGGAAAGCCGACACCGTCTCGCACTTCCACGTCGACCCGCTCGCCGGCAATCCACAGGATATCAACACGCTCAAGCCGCTGTTCGACGAGGTCGTCTCGATCGACTCCGTCGGCGTTCACCTCGAATGACCGCGCCGCCGCGGCCGTGGGACGGCGAGGGTGAGGGTCCGACCCCCGCAGGGAGGGATCGAACGTGAGCGACGTCGATCGGTGGATCCGGGTCCGCGCGTTCCTCGACGAGTGGTTCGTGGCCTTCGTGGTCGTGGCCCTCCTCCTCGCCGCGGCCGGCGGCTGGTGGGCCTACCAGGTCCACGCGACGCCCGAGGTCGAACGAGAGCAGGTGACCGTGAGCCAGTGGTCGGAGACGACCGATTTCGAGCACAGCGCCGTCATCACCAACGACTCGCTGGTGTTCGAGAGAGGCGAGCGGGTGCGGAACCGACCGGTCTACTACGTACAGCTCTCCGAGGCGCTCGACGTGACGTACACCTACGAGCACACGGCCGACGACGGATCGGTGAACGTGACGACCGACGTGCGGCTCCAGTACCGCGGCGTGGAGGGAGAGAACGTGCTCTGGGAGTACGCGGAGCCGATGGCGAGCGGCAGCGACGAGGGCGTCACCGCCGAGGAGAACCACACCGTCGACGCGACGCTCGACATCGACGCCGTCTTCGCGAACATCAACACGATCGAACAGCAGCTCGGCGCCGCCGGCAGCATCGAGATCCGGGTGATCGCGACGTCGAACGTCGAGGGGACGCTCGGGGGAGAGTCGGTGAGCAAGACCCACGAGAGCGTGATGCCGATCACGGTCAACGCGCAGACGCTCCGCGTGCTCGAACTGGAGACCGTCGACGAGACGAACCAGCGGACCGAGACGATAGAACGGACGGTCGAGCCGGGCGTGCCCCAGACCGTCGGGTCGGCGCTGGTCCTGCTCGTCGGTCTGAGCGGGCTCGCCGGGCTGGCGGTCGGACGGCGCAGCGGGTCGATCGACCTCTCACCGGACGAACGCGAGCTGCTGGAGGTCCACCAGCAGGAACAGGAGTTCGCCGAGTGGATCACCCACGGGACGTTCCCCTCCGAGCGGGACTACGAGGCGACGATCCTCGTCGACGACCTGGAGGGGCTCGTCGACGTCGCGATCGACACCAACAAGCGAGTGATCAAAGACGAGCAGCTCGGCGTGAGCACCGTCCTCGACGGCGACTACATCTACGTGTACGTCCGACCGGACTCGCCCGCCGAGGACTGGCTCGTGAACTACGCGGACATGACGATGGACGAGTTCGAGGAGTACGACTTCTGACGGACGGGGCGCAACCTCGAAAGACGCCGACGCACGGGGACGAGACGGCGGCGGCGCGCTCGACAGGCGTTCGTCCAGCGTGAGAGAGATCGGAGTCAGGCGTCCGGGCGTTCGCCCTCGATCTCGCTGTCCTCGGTCTCGACGTCGACACTGCTGCCGCCGCGGGCGTCGACCGCGAGATCGCCGCGGATAACGCTCCCCTCCATCTCGACGTCGACACTGCTGCCGCCGCCCGTGGCGATCACGACATCGTCGCCGATCTCGCCGTCCTCCATCGAGAGGGAGACCTCTCCGCCCCCGCCGAGGTTCATGACGACGCCGTTCCCGATGGTGGCGTTCTCCATCTCGACTTCGACCTCGGCACCACCCGGCGTGTTGATCCGCACCTCGCCGTCGATCGTGCTGTTCGCCAGCGAGATCGAGACGCTTCCGCCGCCCTGTATGTCGATCTGGAGATCGCCGCGGATCTCGGTCCCCTCGAGTTCGACCGAGACCTCGCCGCCCCCGCCGAGCGAAACGGTGGCGTCGCCGTTGACGACGCTGTTCTCGGCTTCGATCTCGACCTCCCCGCCGCCCTGAAGGTCGACGTCGATACACGGGACCGTCTCTCCTTCGAGTTCGATCTCCGAACCGGTGAGACACTGTGCGTCGGCCGCCTGGCACGTGACGGCCGTCGTCCGCGTCAGATCGACCGATTCGCCGTTATCGGTCGTGGACGCGCGGATCCGGAGCTCGACGTCGGCGGCGGTGTCGGTCGAGCACGCGAGCGCAGCCCCGACGTCAGACTCCGCTCCCGGCTGGAGGGTCCACTGGGAGATCGCGAGGTCGCTTCGGTCGATACCGAGCCCCCCCGAAGAGACGACGCTCACCCTGTCGATCGTGAGCGGTTCGGAAAACCGGTTCGTCAGCGTCAGTAGCGTCACCGAGCTGCCGTCGTCGCCGGTGGGGTCGTGCTCCTCGATCCCGAGCAGCGCGTTGGCGTCCTCGGCGGTCCCGACGCTGAACGGTCGGTCACCGGTGACCGTCGAGAACGCGCCGGTGCCCTGCACGCCAGCGGCGCCGACGCCGCCGGCGAACAGCACGGCGAGGACGCGCCGGCGGCTCACGAGCCCGTTCGAGTCACCGCGGCTGCGTCGTCGTTTTTTAGCCATCTCGGTGATGCCTCCCGTGTTCTCCCCGATTACGTCACCGCGTCACCGCCGCCCTAGACGCAGCGTTCGGTCGCACGTCCCGCTCGGCTTCGTATAGTGGTAGTTTGAGCGCGTAGACATATAGTGTTGCTGGGCTCGCCGATCGCGGGGTGATCGAGACGGGACGAGGGACTCGAGCGTGCGACCCACCGGACCGGCGACGCGCCGGATCGAGAGCCGCCGTCCGGGTCAGGGTGGCTCGTCCATGTCACCGAGCCGGTACCGGCGGTTCTGGACCACCTGCGCGACGGAGGAGGCGAGGAACGCCGCGAGGATGAGCGCCGCCCACCCGAGCTCGGGGACCGTCTCCGTCGGGACGAACCCGATCCAGATGCCCCCGAGGACGACGGCGGAGATAATCGAGAGCCCGAGGTAGTAGATCCCCCACGAGATCGACCCCTCGGGAACCACGTCGAGGTAGACGTCGAGCGTCGCGGCCTCGTCGGTGAGCTCGACCAGGTCGCCGTCGTAGTCGATCATCCCGGCGTCGGCCAGCCTGTCGAGGTGGGTCTGCTGGAGCGACGTGTACACGCGCTTGCGCTCGGCAGAAGTGAGCTCCGCGACCGGCTTGTCCTGCTCGCGGGCGGCCACCTTCTCCGCGAGGTCAGAGAGGGAGAGCGGCTCGTCGGCCCGCTTACAGAAGTGGATGACGTACCGCCGCCGGTGGTTGCTCAACAGATCGTACAACTCGTCTTTTTCCGGGCGCGTGTACGTCCGATTGTCGGTGAGAGACATAGTCAACTCGACGCCGTCTCAGCCCACTCGGTCGTCGACGTCGATCGGATCGCCGACAGGATCGTGGACGCGGGACGGATCGTGGATGCGGGTCGGATCCTAGACGGGAGTCGGGTCGCGGACGCCGACCGGCCGTCGATCCGAGGGAACCCCCACCGTTTCGTTCGGACGCACCCGCTCTCACGCATATTCGTTTTCGTAGTTTGTTTCAAACTATATATACTATTGGGATGTGAGATTCCGTCTCGGAGCGCGTCCGAGCGACGATATCTGGCCGTAGTCGGTCGATGAGCGAAGAGTGATAGGAGACGGAGCGCGACGGGACGGCGAACGACGACGAAGCGGGAGAAGAAGAGACGGGGCGGTGTACCGAGCGGGGCGGATCAATCGAGTCCGAGCGCGCCCGCGACCGCAGAGGTGTCCTCGACGGTGAGGTCGGCGGCCTCCTCGCGGCGGGCCCGGAACGTCTCGACGTGGCCGTTTATCGTCCCCGCGCCCTCTCCTTCCTCGGCCGCGGTCGCGGCCGCCAGCGCGGCCTCGGTCGCCTCGACCTGAATCCGGGTCTCCTCGGCCGACGCCTCGCAGATCGCGGCCGCCGTCTCCTCGGCGATCTCGGCCGCGAGGTCCGCGGCTTCGGCGAACCCCGACCGCGCCTCCTCGAAGCCCTCCAGAGCGGTCTCGATCGACTCGATCGCGTCGGCGTACGCCTCGTCGTTGAAGGCGTTGATCCCCTCGTCACGCGCCCTGACGGCCTCGTTGCGCGCGACGACCGCCGCGTCGTAGATCTGGACGATCTCGCGGCGCTGGTCATCGAGATCGCCGCCGTCACCGCCACCGGTGAGTTCTCCCCCACTGCCGGTAATCGTGTCGAGACACCCCGTGAGAGTGCTCACACAGACCGTCACACCACCTGTCAAGATAGCTCGACGGGAGATCATGTCAGGAGTTATCAGTGACCGTGGCGTTAGTTCTGTCGATTATCGTTCGAACCAGAGAGGGGCTCACAGCTCTGAACGAGTGAATCATTACAGAGAGACAAGAGCGTATTGGTGAGGAAATGCTCCGTCGAGGGTACCCCGCCGAAAGACGGCAGTTTAGAAACCCAACCGTTCGACGTTACTCAGTTGTGAAATCTGTTCCGACAGTGATCCGGTCGAGCAGTTGGAGACTACCAGTAGCAGGAGAATCGACGAACGGATCACCGCCTCCCGAGTTTTTCGCGAAGACGCTTGTTTGATCACCGTTGAGAGTGGTCTTCAGATCGACTTGAACGGTATTGCCCGAACCCAACGTGTAATGCGTATTAGGTTCGTCGCTATTAGTACCGCTATCCGGTGATATCTGCGTATCATCCGAGTTGGTTTGGAAGGTGAAGATCTGCTGAACGTCTGCCTTCGTGATTTCGTCGGTTGGATTGTTGGTAGCATAGCCATCAACGAACCAATTCGGGGTACTCCCGTCGTTGACTGGTGCATACCCGCCGGCATACGAGATTCCGACGTTTTCGTCCGTCTGTCCCGTGTTCTCGACTTCGATCAGCTGATTGAAATCGACGTCCGAGCTGTTGTTCTGGCGAGCTAATTGAACAACGAGGCTTCCGTCTTCCTGCTCGTTTGCCCATGCGACGGGGAGGTCACTTGGCTTGAGGTCACTAAAGTCGATACCAGGGTTCTCTGCCGACACTGGATTAATGAAGGAAGCTGTCTTCACACCAGGACCATAGGCCCAGCTATAACCACTGGAGAATGCATCACCTCGACGGAGAGTCAGCCCCGGCTGAGAGACGATCCGGAAGTCAGCGTCTGACTCCGCCGAGTTCTGGAACGTCGCCGACGAGAAGACCGCGCCGCTCCCACTCGCCAGCGCACCGAGGCCGATCACCATACTGCGTCGTTTGACCATGTTACGTCCACCTGTCTCGTACCAGTGGAGCTACCCACTTAGTATTAGGTTACCTGAAACGTTCGAAGGGCCGGCTTGAACCGATCGCGGCGGGAGACGACCCGTTCAAGCGGTGCTTGAACCGCCCGACGCCGCAGAGTTTGTGTGAGCTGTTCGCAAGTACCGCGGATCACGGGCACACATCACGAATCGGATATCGCGGCGATCTCGAGGTCGACGCTCGACCCCTCGGGGAGGTCGTCGAGGTTTCCGGGATCGTCCGCGGCGATCAGGTTCACGACCATCCCGAACGTCACGTCGTCGCCGGGAGCGAACGCCTCGTCGGAATCTGCGAGCAGGACCGTTCGGCCCTCCGAGTCGGCCTCGGTCGGCTCGTCGGCGGAGACGACCCGGAGCGTCTCCGCGACCGCGACGTTCGCCCCGTCGGAGCCGTCGCCGGCGGGCGCGAACGAGAAGGCGAGCCGGTCGTACGTCACCTCCCCGTTGTTCGTGATCTCGACCAGCTCCTCGAACCGCGAGATCGACCGCTGGTTCAGCTGCTCTATCACGATCGCTTCGACCTCGCCGTCGCCGTTGGTGCGGACGTACTCCCCGCCGGCCCGGCCCGGTGTGAGCGTCAGCTCCGAGGAGACGACGACCCGGAGGTCCGCCGTCGCGGTCGTGTCCGAGAGGACCGACGCCGAGCTGACGACGGCGCTCCCGAGCGCCGCGGAGACGAGGCCGACTGCGGTCTGTCGTCGCGTGGGCATGAGTGCGGCCGCGGGCGTCCGCCCGTGGCTCGTGGAACGACCTACGTCGCCCGACGCCTTTGTATTGGCGGGCTTTCCGCGACGGCGAAGCGACGCCGGCACGATCCGCGCCATCGATCGGCGTTTCAAGCCCACCGATACCGGAGTTCTGCCGGTGCCTGCCGCGGTTCAAGCGGCCCAATACAAAGGGGGTAGGGGTACATGGGATAGATATGGCAAACAGACGTACCGTCCTGATCGGACTCGGTGGACTGGTGGCAGGCGGCGGCGCGATCCTCGGTACGGGCGCGTTCGACACGGTGGAGGCAGAGCGGACGGTCTCCGTGGAGACCACGGGGGACGCGGACGCCCTCCTGGGACTCTCGCCCGCCGATCGTGACGGCGACGGCAACAACGCGTACGTCGACGAGCCGGATGGCGGCACCATCTCGATCAACCTCGACGGGAACCCAGACCAAGGCGCGACCGGACTCAATCAGAACGCGATCACGACGTTCCGGAACCTCGTGACCGTGACCAACCAGGGGACACAGACGGTGAACTCCATTACACTCGAGTTCAACACTGACGACACCGCCGACGTTGACGCTTCGGAGACGTTCTCGTTCCCGGTCGACGAGACGGACGACGACGGCGAAGACATGGTCGGTAACGGCGACAACATCCTCACCGGTGACGGCGACATCCCGGGCTCGCTCGAGCCGGGTGATTCGGTGAATTTCGGCATCGAGATCGACCTGATCGACGGCGGTGACGAGGGTGATCTCCCCGACGGTGATTACACGCTCACCATCACCGCGGAGTCCGCGGACAACTGATCACCACTCGCTCGCTTCCGCGCCGATCGTCGGCCCGTCGCGGTGAGGAAGCCGCGGGTGACGTCCACTAATCACCCGGGTAAAATATCAGCATGGTACACAGGCGCACCACCGTACTCGCCCTCGGCACGCTCCTCGCCGGCGGCGGCGCGGTGATCGGGACGGGCGCGTTCGACTCCGTCGAGGCCCAGCGCTCCGTCTCGCTGGAGACCGCTGACGACGCCGACGCCTTCCTCGCGTTCGAGATCATCGACGACGAGCACGTCAACCAGGACGGTGGGACGATCAACTTCGAGCTCATCGCCAGGGCGACGACGACGTTCGCGGACCTCGTGAACGTGCGCAACCAAGGAACCCAGACTGTCACGTCCCTCCGGTTCGAGTTTGGCGTCACCGGCGGCGACCAGCCCCCGAGCGCGGTCGAAGACGCTCTCCGAATTATCTCCGGGAACGCGACGATCGACGCGGTCGACGAGATCAACCTTCTCGCCGAGAGCGACGCGGGCGACGCCGACGACGACGAACTCTCGCCCGGCGAAGCGATCCCGTTCGGGATCGAAGTCGACCTGACGGGCGACATCCACGAGATCACCGGCGACCCGGAGATCACCCTGACGATCATCGCCGACACCGGCGGCGAGGGCGGAGGCGGGAGCCCAGATGAGGGTTCCGAGGAAGGCTCAGAAGAGGACTCGGAGGGGCCGACCGGAACCGTCGACTCGGTTTCGCTGGCCGACGGCAACGGGAATGACATCGACGTGACGGTGACGACGAGTAACGTCGGAGAGGACACGCAGTTACGGATCCAGAGTCTCCGCCCGGAGAGCAGCCAGAATCCGAATACCGTCCGGGACGAGGTCTTGGTCGACGCCGAAAACGGAGAGAACACGTACAGCGTTCTCGGGTCGAACGGCGGACAGGCCGACCGGGTTCGGGTCGATCTGATCGACGAAGACGGAACCGTCCTCGACGCGAGGACGGTGAGTTGGTCGCAGTAACGCTCCCGCCCCGCCTGTGGCGTACTCATCGAGGGTTCGACCACGATTCATCGCAGGACGACGGACTCGATCTCACGGTGCTCACGGATGAGATCCCATTTCTCTCCCGCTACTGGGTTCGACCGAAATCGTTCTCCGCGGGAACACAGGATCCCGATGAAGGTGGCCGGATAGCGACGGCGAAACGAAACTAGTCGCGTCGTCAACGACGCCCCAAGAAGAGAGTACCCGTCTCGACACACCCCAAACCGACCGCAATACAATTAACCGACGACGTCGAATCACAGATAATGGCGCCGGTCGAGGATATGTCGACGCGACTCGCTCGGCTCAAGCCGCAGCTCGAACAGGAGTATCCGATCGCCGAGCTGGGTATCTTCGGCTCGTATGCACGGGACGAACAGAGACCAGACAGCGATCTCGATATCTTGGTCGCGTTCGAGCGCCCGGTATCGCTCTTCGATCTCGTTCGGCTGGAGAACGAACTGACGAACGAACTCGGGGTTGACGTCGATCTCGTGACGAAGGATTCACTGAAACCGCGAATCGAATCGCGCGTCACCGAGGACATCGTCTACGTATGACAGAGGTCCTCGATTATCTCGACGATATCCTCGAAGCAGTCGAGAAGATCGAGCAGTTCACCGAGGGAATGGATTACGAGGAGTTTACCGCGGATCCGAAGACAGTCGACGCCGTCCTCCGGAATTTCGGAGTGATCGGCGAAGCGGCGAAGAATATTCCAGAAGATATCCGTCAGGAGTACAGCGATGTTCCGTGGTCAGAGATGGCCGGAATGCGCGACAAACTGATCCATGGATACGCGACCGTCGAATTGGAGATCGTCTGGACGACTGTCGAAAAAGAAGTGCCAACCAACACTGTCACCGAAGATTGAGTCGATCCGAGACGAACTCGCTTGAGTCTTTTTCGGCCTTCACGCATCGGACTCCCGAGCGGTGGGTGTTTCATTCCGAGAACGGACGCGCACGGACCACTCACTACGGCCCCCTCGTCGGCCGCTTCCCCCGCGTTTATCACTCGGACGACGCAAGTACGAAACACGGCTCTCGATGCCCTACGACACCGACGTGACGATTCTCGTAGTCGAAGACGACCGGGCGCAGGCGGACGAGTACGCCGAGTGGCTGGACGACCACGACGTCCGGATCGCCGGCGACGGCGAGGCCGCGCTCGACGCGCTCGACGACGACGTCGACGTGGTTCTGCTCGACGGCGACCTCCGAGACCCGCCGAGCGCCGAGCTGATCGGCCGGCTGCGGGCCCGCCAGCCCGACTGTCAGATAGGGCTGCTCTCGGGCGTGAGCGTCGGCGACGACATCCTCCGGCTCGACATCGACGAGTACGTGCCGCGCCCGATCACGCACGACGAGCTGCGCGAGACCGTCGCCCGACTCGCGGAGCACGGAGCGGTAGAGAGCGCGGTGGAGAGGTACCTGTCGCTCGTGGCTCGCCGGCGACGGCTCGAGGTGCGACGGGACGCCGACGACCTGGCGGACGACGAGCGGTATCTGGAGCTGACGGGAGAGGTGGCCGCCCGCCGCCGGCAGATAGAAACGCTGCTCGCGGAGATCGACGACCCGATCACGCGTCCCGACCCAGACGCGGAGACGGCCGAGGAGCCCTCCCGCTCCGGTGGCGGGACCGGGGCCGGCGTCGACCCGAGACCGCCGCTGTACCGGACCCGGGCGAGAGAGTTCTACGTGCTCTGGTTGGTCGCCGCACTCGCGTACGGTGTCGGCGACGTCGTCTCCACGCTGTACGCGACCGTCGCGGTGCCGGGGCTCATCGAGGGGAACCCGGTCGTCGGGTCGATCCTCTCGACCGCCGGGATCCCGGGGTTCCTCCTGTTGAAGGTGCTCGTCCTGCTCGTGTTGATCTCGGTCAGCGTCCAGGGCGCCCGGAGCCACGAGCGGTTCTCCTACTACTGGCCGCCGGTGTTGGCGACCGGCCTCGGCGTGCTGCTCACGGGGTGGAACCTCCGGCTGATCCTTGGTGGCTGAGCCCGCGGCAAACAACGTGAGACCGCGTCGGACAGAAGAATCGGGAGAGACGGCTCGTCACCGCCACTTACGGATCTGCCGGCGGACCCGATCGGCGAGCGAGACGTTGCGGTCACGCGAACGGAATCGGAACGGATCCAGGCCGACGGCGACGACGTACACCGCGGTGACGACCACGACGATCACGGCGTCTATCGCCGCGACGGCGACGAACGGGTGGATCGCGTGCAGCGAGAGGATGACCGGCGCCGGGAGGAACTGCACGTACTGCCACTCCGAGACCGACCTGACGTACGCGCCGGTCTCGTCGGGCGCGTGGATTGTGACGGTTGTGGACGCGGTCTGACCGCGGGCAGCCACCAGGTCGGACTGTGCGACGTCGACGCCCGAACTGGCCGCGTCCACGGTCGCGATCCGCGGGATGAACCCGTCGTTGGTGAAGTTGTAGGTGTACTCGACGGAGCCGCCGCGCTCGATGACGGTCGGGTTCGAACTCGGCGTCTGCGAGCTCACGATCGTGATGTCGTTCGTCCCCGACGGGAGCACCATGCTCGCCGTCGCCGGCACGGTTATCAAAAGGAGGATAACGAGGAGGACGAGGACCGCGCTCGTCTCGCCCCCGCGCTCGCGTGATCGCTCGCCTCGCTCCGAGCGGCGCTGGTTCCCGCCGAGCCCCTCGGCGAGGAGGCTGTACGCCAGAAGCGCCAGTCCAACGAAGACCATCGAGGAGCCGACGTTACCGTCCGCGAGCCCACCCAGCCCCGGAACGCCCGAGAGGAACGACGACGCGGCCGAGAACGCTCCCTGCATGGCCAAGACGATCACGCCGATCCGCGGGATCACCACCACGTCGCCGCCGAGCTCG
>NZ_WPCE01000144.1 GCF_009742825.1 Halorubrum sp. CBA1125 | reverse complement strand
CTGACGGCTTCGGAATGGGCCGCCGGTGTCACCGGGACCTCTGTGACGTCGAGCGGGTCCGCCCCCGTTCTAACGCCACGTGGGAGTACCTCTCCGTCGACACACTCAGCGAATGATGAGCCAGAACCCACCGAAGCGTCGTCCCAGCTCGTGGTTGACCAGGGACAGAACGACGGTGGTGCCGTTACGACCTACGATGATAACTCCTTCCAGTTCGAGAACACTGGGCAGGATAATATCGACTCGCTGACCATTGACCTTAGCGAAACTGCCTTTCCGGATATGGTCTTTGACCCGAACGGAAGTGCAGGTGACCAGGGAGCCAAGGGACTCAACATCGACAGTCAGTCCGGTGACGGAGTCGGTGTTGTGAGCACCAGTGAAGGCGACGTCTTCAGTGAACCGAAGAACGGTGTGGACAACGCTGATGGCTTCGACGTCATGACGATCGAGTTCACTGACTTCGAGCCGGGCGAGACCGTTGGCTTCTCGGTTGACAACGATCCGACGAGTATCAAAGGTGCGACGATAACCTCCCAAGAAGCCGGACCCGTGTCTGGCTTCGAACTCTCACGAGCGACTGTGTCGGTTGAGTACGCAAGCGGTGCGACTCAGGCGTCCCAGCTCTTCGGAGATGGGAGCTCCGGCGGAGCCATCGCTGCCCTGGATGACAGCGAGGGTGACGCGCCAACAATAGTTGGGAACGCGAGCGCGCCGAACGTGTTGGAGAGTACCCACCGGACCGGATGGGAAACCTCTCAGGCGACTCAAACCTTCGAGGTCCAACACGATTCGAGCCAAGTCGGTCAGCAGGCGACGGTAATCCGTGCCGAAGGGAAGCTGGCGATCGACAATGTGCCAGACCACGATGGTACTCCTGGATACAACGTCGAGGAGTTCGAGGCCAACACGGTCGAACAGGTGGAGTACAAGACGGTTCCGTTGACGAGCGGAACTGATACCGTCGAATTCACTCTGAGTAACTCCACTGAGAATGGTGGATACAACTACATCTTCGCGACTGTCGAGGATGATGGTGGCGACATGGGCAACGTGTCAAACGTTGAAATCGTGAAGCTGGTTGAGGCAGACTCAGGCCCTGAACCAAGTCAGAATGACTTCGACGGCGACGGAATCCTGAACGCGAATGACGCTGATGACGATAACGATGGTATCGATGATACGTCGGACCCGTTCGCGGTAGACCCTGATAATGGAATGAGCACGACGACCCCGGTCGACCTCAGCTTCCAGCCCGGATCCGAACCGCTGACGATCCACGAGGTAGGGTTCACTGGGCTGATGACGACCGGGAATCACGACTATCAGGATCTCTACGACGAGTCGAAGGTGACCTTCGACGCCGGGTCGATGACCGTCGAGGACGTTCCGGCGAACGATCCCAACAATGACCACCCTGGAATGTACGGGTATCAGGTCGGCTTCGACCCAGCCGGTGAGAAAGTCCGAATCAACACCACTGTGAGCGGGTTGCCCAGTGACGCCGGAGATTGGGCGCAGGCAGGCGTCCAATTCGGCGTGGGCGACCAGTCGAACTACGTGAAGTTGGTCGCTGTCGGTAACGGTGGCGATGGCGGTATCGAATTCGGCATGGAAGAAAGCGAGAGCTTAGACTCGGAAACGGTCCAGGCCGATGTGCTTGGCCCCGACACCGAGACGGAACTGTCTATCGTCGTTGATCCTGTCAACGACACGATTACGGGTTACTACAAGACTGAAGGCGGAAGCTGGGAGCAGGCTACGGGAGCTTCAGGCGAAGCCTACAGTCTCCCCGCCGGAGTGGACCGACACGTCTGACGACGTCGCTCCAGCCGGTGGAGTGATCTCTACGTCCATCGGGGATGACCCGTTCGACGCGACGTGGCACGAGTTCACTATCGAAGAGGTGAGTGACTGAATCGATCACTGATGACTCCAGGAGTGGACGAGGTACGGAACAACACTCAGCGGACTAAAAAATACAATACAACAATATGAACACGAAGAAGATCAGTGCGATGGTGATGGCCCTTGCCATAATCGGATCGGTCCTCGCGATGGGACCTGCCCTCGCCTCGCATTCAGTAGCAGTTAGTCAGACAGCACAGGGCGGAACGACCGTTGCTCCCGGAGACACGGTGACAGTCGACGTAACGATCGACTCTAATCCGGGCGCTTCGGCCATCACTGGGATCGATCTCCCAGACGGTTGGTCCTTCAATTGGGTGGAAACTGACGGTGCCATCGTTGGACCGGGGGGCGAGGAGCTCACCTGGAACGAACCTGTCAGTCAGCAGAACTCTCACACGGTGACCTACGAGGTGGCCGTTCCGTCCGGTGCAAGTGACGGGACCTACACCTTCACGGCAAATGGTGCCGCGCAAGGACCGGACAGTGTGGATGACGACGAGTCTGACTCGTCGCCCCTGACCATCACGGTCGAGCAACCCGACCCGAACCAGGATCCGGTCGCCGACGCCGGTGACGACCAGACGGTCGACGCGGACACGGAGGTCACGCTCGACGCCTCGGGGTCTTCGGACCCGGACGACGACAGCCTCTCGTACTCGTGGTCGGAGACGACCGACTCCGGCGTCTCGCTGAGTGACGCTTCGGCCGAACAGCCGACGTTCACCGCGCCCGATGTCGACTCGGAGACCACGCTCGAGTTCCAGCTCGAGGTCACCGACGACGACGGCGCCTCGGATACCGACACGGTCAGCGTGACCGTCCAGCCGCCGGACGCGGCGAACTTCCAGGTGTCGAACCTGGACGCACCGAGCGCCGCCACGCAAGGTGACGAAATCGACGTCTCGGCCGACGTCGAGAACACGGGCGAGCAGTCGGCGACCAAGTCCGTCGAGTTCCGCGTCGACACGAACGACGACGACTCGATCGGCGACGAGAGCGCGGTCGACTCCCAGGACATCGAGCTGAATCCCGGCGAATCGACGACCGTCACCTTCGAAGACGTCGACACGAGCGGGCTCCCGGTCGGTACGCTCACCCACGGCGTGACCACGCCCGACGACAGCGCGACCGCGCAGATCACGATCGATGACGCTCCGCCGACGGGTGACAAGGAGACGACCGTCAGTCTCGACCCCGCCAGCCAGACCGGCGCGGTCGGCGCCACGACGACGTACGACGTGGTCGTCGACAACGCGGACGGCGGCGTCGGTGCCGGCGAACTCGCCGCCACCGTCGACGACACGAGCGTCGCGACGATCACCGGCGTGAACGTCCTGAACGGGGCGACCGCCGACATCGATGTGACGGACTCCTCCGCCGAGTTCGACTACTTCGGTGCCGGCACCGCCGATACCGGCCCCGTCACCGTCGCGGAGGTGACCGTCGAGGGCGCCGGCGATGGCACCACTAGCCTGTCCATCGGACCGGCCAGCGGTAACGGCGATGTACTCCTGTTCGACGAGGGCGGCAACCCCTACGACGTGACCGGCACGAACGGCGCGAGCCTCGAGGTGCTGCCGGTGGAGTTCCTCGTGGACAGCACGAGCGCGCCGGAGAAGGCAGCCGTTGGGAGCACCGCCACCGTCACGGCGACCGTGAGCAGCGACGGAGACGTTGAGAGCACCCAGTCCGTCGAACTCCTGTTCGACATCGACGGCGACGGTGATCTCGAATCCGTCGAGACCAAAGAGGTGACCCTCGATGCGAACGGTCAGACCCAGGTGTCGTTCGACGTCGCGGTGCCCGCGGACGCCTCCTTCGGCGACCGCGCGTACAGCGTTGAGACCGCCGCTGACAGCGCGGGCGGAACGGTCGAGTTCACGCCGCCAGCTGTCAACGACCAGCAGGGACTCCCCGGCGACCCCGACGGTGATGGCCTCTACGAGGACGTCAACGGCGACGGGAACGTGGACAGCGGCGACGCGCAGTCGCTGTTCGCCAACCGCGAAGGCGACATCGTCCAGAATAACTTCCCGGCGTTCGACTTCAACGGCGACGGTCAGGTCAACGTCGGCGACGCACAGGTGCTCTTCAGTGAGGTAACCGGATAATGATGTCTCACAACACATCACGCATACGCGTCAACGGACGGCATCTCCTCGTCGCCGTTGTCGCACTGTCGTTGATCATCCCTGCTGCGACACCGCTCGCAGCAGCCGCCGGCGGGACCAGCGTGAGCATCGCCCCCGACGACACGAGCGTGGACGTCGGTCAGAACACCACGTTCGAGGTCGTCGTCGATGACGCTCAAGGCGGCGTTGGTGCCGCCGAGTTCGGCGTGACGGTCGACGACAACGTCGCAGCGATCACCGGCGTCGAGGTCCACGGGTCGGGAGCGACCGCCACGGATATCGCCGACGACGGATCGTCCGTCGACGTCGAATACGCGTTCCGAGACACGGCGGACTCCGGGAGCGTCACGATCGCGGAAGTGACCGTGCAGGGCGTCAGTGACGGGTCGACCGACGTGGACCTCGAACCCGCCGCGGGCAACGATGCGGTGCTGATCTTCGACGAGAGTGGTACCGGATACGACGTGACCGGAACGAACGACGCGACGCTGAGCGTCGAGGGTGACCAGCCGGATCCCGACCCGGCGAACTTCGAAGTGTCGAGTCTGCAGGCGCCCGATAGTGTCACGCAGGGTGAGGCGATCGACGTCTCTGCCGACGTCACCAACGACGGTGGCCAGCAGGCCACCCAGACGGTTGAGTTCCGGCTCGACGTCGACGGCGACGGCACGCTCGAATCGCTGGACTCACAGGCGGTGACGCTGGAGGCTGACGAGACGCAGACGGTCACCTTCAGCGACATCGACACGAGCGGGCTCGACGCCGGTGACTACACCCACGGGATCTTCACCGACGACGACTCCGTAACCGCTACCCTTTCCGTGGAGGCGGAGACCCTGCCGCCGGTTAGTGGATTCGAGAACTCGCCGGCTGACCCGGATGACGACGGCCTCTACGAGGACGTCAACGGCGACGGCGAGTTCGACATCGTCGACGTCCAGGCGCTGTTCGCCAACCTCGACGACGAGACGGTCCAGAACAACTCGGACGGGTTCGACTTCAACCAGGACGGAGACGTCGATGTGGTCGACGTCCAGAAACTGTACAACGAGGTGTTGCCTGAATGAGCGTACGTGACATCCCGACGACCCTCGAGTTGAAGGGGATCATGGCCATCGTGACGGTCGCACTGGTTACGACGGCCGGCGTCGGCGGCGCCGCACTGGGCATCGGACCGCTCGGCGGCCAAGAACCGGTGGTAGCACAGCAAGAGAGTCCGCTCGAGACGGCGGTGAGCCTCGATCCGAGCAGCGCGACCGTGACGAGCGGCGAGTCGACGACGTACGACGTGGTCGTCGACTCGGCCGACGGCGGGGTGGGTGCGTACGACTTCACCGTCAGTATGGTCGACCCGAGCGTCGCCTCGATATCGGACGTCGCTGTCAACGGAAACCCGAACGACCAGACGACCGACGTCTCGATCCCGGACGACGGCTCCTCGGCCGACGTGACGGTCGCGCTCGCCAACACGTCCGATACCGGCAGCGTGACCATCGCGACGGTCACCGTCCAGGGCGACGAAGCGGGAACTAGTGACATCGGCCTGGCCGTCGACGCACTCGGCACCGAAGCAGGCGAACCGTACACCGTGACCGGAACGACGGGCGCCTCGCTCACCGTCGAGGCCGACGACCCAGAGCCGGAACCCGACCCGGAACCGGAACCCGACCCGGAACCGGAACCCGACCCGGCGAGCTTCCAAGTCTCGAACCTGGACGCACCGGATAGCGCGACGCAGGGTGACAACATCACCGTCTCCGCCAACGTCACCAACGACGGCGACGAGGAAGCCACCCAGACGGTGGCGTTCCGGCTCGACGTCGACGGTAACGGTACGCTCGAAGGAGACGAGGCGCTGGACTCACAGGCGGTGACGCTGGATGGCAACGAGACGCAGATGGTCACCTTCAGCGACCTCAACACGAGTGGGCTCGACGCCGGAGACTACACCCACGGGGTCTTCACCGACGACAACTCCACGACGGCGACGATCACCATCGAGGCCGTCGATGACGACGACGATGACGACAGAGACGATGGTGACGACGGAGACGACGGTGACGCTGACGATGGTGACGACGGCGATGAAATGCTTCGGGAGACCGCAATGAGTCTCCAGCCGCCAGATTCGACGGTTAGCGCCGGCGAGTCGACGACGTACGACGTGGTCGTCGACTCGGCCGACGGCGGGGTGGGTGCGTACGACTTCACCGTCAGTATCGCCGACCCGAGCGTCGCCTCGATATCGGACGTCGGCGTCAACGGGAATCCGAACGACCAGACGACCGACGTCTCGATCCCGGCCGACGGCTCCTCGGCCGACGTGACGGCTGCACTCGCCGACACGTCCGATACCGGGAGCGTGACCATCGCGACGGTCACCGTCGACGGGGACGCGGCCGGGACGAGCGGTCTGTCGCTCGCAGTCGACGCACTCGGCACCGAAGCAGGCGAACCGTACACCGTGACCGGAACGACGGGCGCCTCGATCACCGTCGAGGCCGTTGACGACGGCGACGGTGACGATAGTGATGAGAGCGACGACGTGGACGAGGAATTCACTCTGGACGAGATCGCTCAGGCGAAGTACGGCCACGACTTCGCGGATCTCAGCGCCGAGACTGCCGGGGAGGTTCAGGCGATCTACAACCGTCAGCCGTTCCCTGCAGGCACGGATCCGGCCGACATCCGGACGCGCAACGAGATCACTGACGACCGCTACGACCGCGACTTCGACGACGTGAGCCGCGAGACGACGATCGAGATACAGAACGACTACGACGCACAGTTCGGTCCGCTTCCGTCCGATCCGGCGTTCACTCTGGACGAGATCGCTCAGGCGAAGTACGGCCACGACTTCGCGGATCTCAGCGCCGAGACTGCCGGGGAGGTTCAGGCGATCTACAACCGTCAGCCGTTCCCCGCAGGTACGGAGCCGGGTGACATCCGGACGCGCAACGAGATCACTGACGACCGCTACGACCGCGACTTCGACGACGTGAGCCGCGAGACGACGATCGAGATACAGAACGACTACGACGCACAGTTCGAGGCGGATACCTAACTCGGGGTCACTACGTCTCGGTGTTCTCATTTTTTAAAGATAGTTTCGCGTTGAATAGCCGTTCGCTGAGGACGGCAAAGGTGGCAGTTCAAAGGTGGCGGTTCATCGTTTTCGGGTAGCGTGGAATAACCGCGGGCGGATCCCGGGATCGAGTTCGTTCGCACAGTTGACATCCTCCCCGCGCTGAAGGGCGAGACTTTCGCCTCGAATTTTCCGTAATCACCTGCTGTGAGGGGCACGACCAGACACAGACCGTGTTATCGGGCGAGGAGGTCAACGAACGGTATC
>NZ_WPCE01000153.1 GCF_009742825.1 Halorubrum sp. CBA1125 | reverse complement strand
GAGATCGTCGGCGTCGGGAAGGCCGGCAAGCCCTGACACGGATGGACGGGGTCGACGACGACCTGGTCGTCGGGACCAGCACGGACACCGTCCCGGCCGACGGGCTGATCGCCACCCCGGGCGCGTTCGACATCCACGTCCACTTCAACAGCAAGGAGCTGTTCGAACACGCCCTCGCCAGCGGGATCACGACGATGTTCGGCGGCGGCTACGGCGGCGGAGCGACGACCTGTACGCCGGGGCCGGAGAACGTCCACCGGTTCCTCCAGGCCGCAGAGGAGTGGCCGATGAACGTCGGCTTCTACGCGAAGGGCAACAGCAGCCGCCCGGAGCCGCTCGTCGAGCAGATCGAAGCCGGCGCGACCGGACTCAAGCTGCACGAGGACTGGGGATCGACGCCCGCCGTCATCGACACCGCGCTCGACGTCGCCGACGCGGAGGACGTGCAGGTGTGTATCCACACCGATACCCTCAACGAGTCCGGCTTCGTCGAGGACACCTTCGACGCGATCGACGGGCGGACGATCCACACCTTCCACATCGAGGGGGCCGGCGGCGGCCACGCCCCGGACGTGTTAGAGCTGATCGCTCACGAACACATGCTGCCCTCGTCGACGAACCCCTCGATGCCGTACACGGTCAACACCTTCGACGAGCACCTCGACATGGTGATGGTCTGTCACCACCTCAACCCGGACGTCCCGGAGGACGTGGCGTTCGCGGAGTCGCGCATCCGCTCGGAGACCATCGCCGCCGAGGACGTGCTCCACGACACCGGCGCGATCAGCATGATGACCTCCGACTCCCAGGCGATGGGGCGGATGGCCGAGGTGATCTGCCGGACGTGGCAGACGGCCCACAAGATGAAGGCCCAGCGCGGGCCGCTGCCGGCCGACGAGGGGACCGGCGCCGACAACGCGCGGATTCGACGCTACGTCGCGAAGTACACGATCAACCCCGCGAGGGTCGCGGGCATCGACGAGTACGTCGGGTCGCTGGAGCCGGGCAAGATGGCCGACGTGGTGCTGTGGGAGCCCGAGTTCTTCGGTATCAAGCCGAAGTACGTGATCAAGGGCGGCTTCCCGGTCCACAGCGAGATGGGCGAGGCGAACGGTTCGCTGATGACCTGCGAACCCGTGATGCAGCGGTCTCGCGCCGGCGCGGTCGGCAAGGCGAAGCACGCCCTGAGCACGACGTTCGTCAGCAAGGCGGCCTACGAGAACGACGTCGGCGAGGAGCTGGGGTTGGACTCGACGGTCCGGCCGGTCGAGGGGACCCGCGACGTCGGCAAGTCGGACATGCTGCACAACGACTACTCGCCGGACGACATCGAGATCGACGCCCAGACGTTCGAGGTCGAAGTCGACGGCGAGCACGTCACCTGCGAGCCGGCCGAGGAGGTCCCGCTCGCACAGCGGTACACGCTGTGACGCGCTCACCCGAGGACAACGAATGAGACACCCACCAAAGGACAACGAATGAAACTCTCACCCAAGGACAACGAACGGCTGACGATATTCATGGCCGCGGAGCTGGCCAGACGACGAAGAGACCGCGGGCTCGAACTCAACCACCCGGAGACGGTCGCGTACATCTCCGACTGGGTCTGCGAGCGCGCGCGCGAGGGGATGGACGTCGCCGAGATCCGCGCGGAGGCGACGAGCCTCCTGTCGCGGGAGGACGTGATGGACGGCGTCCCGGAGATGGTCGACATGGTGCAGGTCGAACCGACGTTCCCCGACGGCACGAAGCTCGTGACGGTCCACGACCCGATCCGGAGCGACAGCCGGGAGCAGCTGGAATAATGGGGCACCGAGACGTCGCCACCGTCGGCCTCGGCGGCCCCGTCGGCTCGGGGAAGACCGCGCTCGTCCAACAAATCGTTCCGCGGCTCGACGACGCCGGCTACGAGGTCGGCGTCATCGCAAACGACATCATGACACAGGAGGACGCCGACCGCCTGCGGGAGTCGTTCGCCGACCGGATCCCGCCGGAGCTGGTCGCGGGCGTCGAGACCGGCGCGTGTCCGCACACGGGGATCCGGGAGGACCCCTCGATGAACCTCGCGAAGGTCGACGAGTTCACCGAGCGGGAACCCGACCTCGACGTGGTGTTGATCGAGTCCGGCGGCGACAACCTCGCCGCGACGTTCAACCCGGAACTCGCCGACTACTTCGTGTTCGTCATCTCGGTCGCCGAGGGCGACGACATCCCGCGGAAGCGCGGTCCCGGGGTCACGCAGGCCGACCTCCTCGTCGTCAACAAGACGGACCTCGCGCCGCACGTCGACGCCGACCTCGACGTGATCCGGGAGGACGCGGCCGCGGTCCGGGGCGAGGACCCGACGGCGTTCACGAACTGCAAGGCCCCGGAGGGAGTCGACGACGTGGTCGACGCGATCGAACGGAGCGTTCTGTTCGCGTGAGCGCCGACCGACACGGCGACGGCGCCGACGGCGACGACGACAACGAGAGCGGCGAGGACGGCGACGACGACCTCCACGTCGGCATCCCGCCCGCGTTCCGCGAGTACGGCGGTCAAGCTCTCCAACAGTCTCCGGCGTTCGGGCACGGCAAAGACGGGGTCGCCGACCTCGTGGTTGCCCGCGAGGGCGACAACCCCACCCGGCTGCTGTCGGACTTCGTGAAGGTGCCGTACCACCTGACTGGAACGCTCGACGGCGACCCCGCGCCGGGGCTGACGACGATCTGTCTGCAGGACCCGACCGGCGTCGTCACCCAGGGTGACCGCCGGCGCCTCTCGGTCGAGGCTCGCGCCGGCGCGCGCGCTCACGTGACGACACAGAGCGCGACGAAGGTCCAGTCTATGAACGCCAGCTACGCCCACCTGGACGCCACGCTCGTCGCCGAGTCGGGAGCGTATCTCGAATACCTCCCGGGGCCGACCATACTCAACGCGGACGCCCGGTGTCTCCAGACGACCGCCGTCGAGCTGGCGCCGGACGCGACCGCGGTCGTCGGCGACGTGTTCGTCCCGAACGGGCTCACCGACCACGAGCCGTTCGGGTTCGACCACTACCACGGCCGAGTGGAGGCGCGAGTCGACGGCTCGCTCGTCTGTGCGGACGCCGTCGACCTCCGGCCCGACGAGCGCGACCCGCGGGACCCGGCGACGGTCGGGGAATACGGCGTCGTCGGGACGCTCTACGTCTTCGCACCTGACGCGGCGGACGTAGACGCACTGGCCGATCGGATCCACGCTCGGATCGCCGGCGCTGACGAGAGCGCAGACGCCGGCGGCACCGGAGATGTCGAAGATGTCGAAGACGCCGAAGACGCCGAAGCCACCGGAGACTCTGGAGAAGCCGTACCGCCGACCGGCGTCACGGCCGGCGCGTCCGTGCTGCGCGAGGACGCCGGGGTCGCCGTGCGCGTCCTCGGCGACCGGGCGGCCGACGTGACCGCCGCCGTCGAGGCGGCGTGGGACGAGACGCGGCGGGCGCTGCTCGTCGTCGGCGCCCCGCTGGAGGGTCGCGGCCGATGAGACGCGTCGACGGGATCGTCGGGAACGTCGACGGGGATCCGGAACTCGCGGCGGCGATCGCGGCCCACGAGCGCGAGGGCACGCTCGAACGCGTCCGGCTGGACGACACTGACCGGAAGCGGTCGCGCTCCGCGTGACGACGGAGGCGGGGACCGAACTCGGCGTGGTCGTCGACCGCCCCGAACTGGCCGCCGGCGACGTGCTGGTGTTGGAGCCGGAGGTGGCCGTGGTGGTCGCCTTCGAGCCGCGCGAGGCGTTCGTCATCGACCTCCCGGCGGGGGAGGAGACGGCGTCCGCCGCCGGGACCACCGTGGCCGCGGCGGTCGAACTCGGCCACCGGATCGGCAACCAGCACTGGGACGTCGCGGTCGAGGACGGCGCCGTCTACGTCCCGGTCGAGGCCGACCGATCGATAATCGAGGACGTGCTCGGACCGTACCTCCCGGCCGGCGCGACGACCCGGTACGAGACCGTCGCCGCGGAGCGGTTCGTCGAGGAACGCGACGCGGCGGCCGGGCACGGACACGACGACCAGCACGAACACGACGACCAGCACGAACACGGTGAGCGCGCACACGGCGATCACGAGGATCACACGCGCGAGGACCACACGCACGAGGACCACGAACACCGCGACACGGAGGAGCGATGACGTCGTCAGACGCGCTGTTGACGGCACTTCGGCTCTCTGACTCGATGCTGCCGGTCGGGACCTACACGGCCTCCTACGGCATCGAACAGTACCTCAACGAGGACGCGGTCGAGACCGCTGACGAGCTGGGGGACCTCGTCGCGGGGTACCTCCGCGGCGTGATCGGCCCCGCCGAGATCGTCGCGCTCGGGGTCGCCCACCGGTCGGCCGCCGCCGGCGACCTCGACGGGATCCGCGCGGCAGACGAGCGGCTCGGCGCGGCGACGCTCCCGGCGGAGTTCCGCGACAGTTCGACGAAGGCCGGCGGGAAGCTGCTCGACCTCCTGGGGGAGATCGACGAGGGACCGCTCGCCGAGGCGACCGTCGGGGGGGTCCTCGCCGACTACGCGGCGGCCCGCGAGGCGGGGCGCGCAGACGGGCACTTCCCGGTCGTCCTCGGCGTCGTCTGCCAGCGAGCCGGGCTCGGGAGCCGAGAGGCGGCGCTGGTGAGCGCGTACGCCTCGGTGACCGGGTTGCTCGGGGCCGCACAGCGGCTCGGCCGGTTCGGCCACACGGCGATCCAGTCGCAGCTGTCCGCGCTGTTCCCCGTGATCGAGGCGGTCTGTGACCGATACCACGACGCCGACCTCGACGCGCTGTGCTCGTTCGCGCCGCTGACCGACGTGATGGGGATGGCCCACGAGCGGGCCGACCGGCGGCTGTTCATGAGCTGATACCGTCGCGGGCGGGGGTTCGACCGCGCGGGCTGGGCTACAGGACGTCGCCGATACGCACCGGTTCGCCGTCGAACTCCGGGTCCTCGGCGACGATCTGCAACACCTCGTGGTCGGTGACGTCGCGGTACGTCTTCCCGGTGGCCTCCTCGATCAGCTCCTTGTCCAGTTCGAACTCGGTCCCCTCGTAGACGACGTCGACCCCGCGGTCGGTGAACGTCAGATCGGTACTCATGGTCGCCGGTAGTCGTCGCCCGAATAAAAGGGAGTCGTCGGCGTCTGGGTGCCGCGCGGCGGACACCCGAAACGCGGCGAAAAACCGGGCGAATGCGACGGACTACTCCTCGTCGTCGCGCATCTCGTCGAGCCGCCCGACGAGGTCGTCGGTGGAGGCGTCGCCCTCGATGGAGACGTCGCCGTCGTGGTCGTGCTCGTGGACGTTCACGGCGCCGTCGTCGTCGGTGTCCACGTCCTGGTCCTGTTGTTCGCTCTCGTCGTACGATCCGAATCCCATACGCCTCCCTTCGCTCCCGGAGTGAAAAGCGCCGCGGCCCGGCCGCGTTCCGCGTGGGAGTGACACGCGTCCGCCCCGCCCGTCGTGCCCGTCGACCCGGCCTCGGGTCCGCCCGGGCGCGTCCGACGCGCGTCCGACGCCCCGCACGGTTTATACGTCCGCGGGGAGTGCTCCCGGTGTGTCGCTGCGCGGTGACGGTCCCATCGACGAACTCGCGGTCCCGTCAGGGACGACCGTCGAGGAGCACGACCTCGTCACCGACGGGGACGTGCTCGTCGGCGGCCAGTCCACGGTGGAGTTCGGGCTCCGCGGGCGCAACGTCGCGGTCGGCGAACGGGTGAGCGTCGAAAACGACATCGAGGCCGACGGCGACTGCCGGCTCGACACCTGGTGTACCGTCGACGGCAACGTGCTCGTCGGGGAGGACGCGTACCTCGGCGAGCGGGTGACCGTCACCGGCCAGCTGATGGTCTCCGGCGACCTCGACATCGGCGACGACGTGACGATAGAGGAGGGGTTCGAGGCGAACGGGTGGATCGTCATCCGGAACCCCGTCCCCGCGCTGGTCTTCTACTTCATCGTCCTCTCACAGCTCCTCCGGGTCGGCGAGACCGACGCCGCCGACGAACTCGCGGCCGCGCTCGCCGACGGCGACGACGTCCGCGAGCCGCTCTTGATCCCGCGAGGCGCCGAGATCTCAGACGACGCGTGGCGCGTCTCGACGCCGGCGACGGTCGGCGACGACTGTCGGATCCACGGGAACATCCGCGCCGAGTCGATCCGGACCGGCGAGCGAAACGAGGTGTTCGGCTCGCTCCGCGCCCGCGAGGAGATAACCGTCGGCGAGGACACCGTCATCCACGGCGACGTCACCACCCGCGGCGGGACGGTCACCGTCGCGGCCGGCGCGCAGGTGCGCGGCGACGTCGCGGCCGGCGACCTCGTGATCCACGATGGCGCGTCGATCGACGGTACCCTCCGCGCCCGCGGCGAGATGAAGCTCGTCCAGCGGACGGACGAGGAGAACGTGGGAGAAGAAACCGCAGACGCCCCGGAAGCGGAGTCCGAAGGCGACGCGGAGACGGAAGGGGAAGACGACACGGAATCCGAGACAGCCGGACCAGACGCGGCCGCCGACGCAGGCGAGTCCGAGGCCGACGAAAGCGACGCGGGCGAACGTGCCGCCGGTGACGCCGAGAGCGACGGTTCCGAGAGCGACGAGACGCGGGGATCCGAAGCGGAGCCGACCGAGCCCGACGCGGGAGCGACGTAGCCGCTACTCGCTCGCGTTCGGGTCGACGAACACGTTCTCGTGGAGCGACTCGCAGACGACGTCGGCGAGCGTTCGGAGGTTCTCGGCGTCCTCGCGGTTGTACGAGACCAGCGTGTCGAGCGCGTCGTCGTCGCCGCGCTCGTACTCGCGCCACAGGCGGACGGCGTCCCGCCCCGAGATGTCCGGCCGGTCGCGCTCGACGCCGATCTCGCGTTCGATGGGCTTCAGGCCGCCAGACAGCCCGAGCCGCCGGCAGGGATACATGAGGTCGAGGTGCGGCGTGTCGACCTCGATCCCGAACGACGTCTCCAGGAAGGGCACGTCGAACCGGGCGCCGTTGAACGTCGCCAGCAGGCTGGCGTCCGCGAACCGCTCGCGGAGCCGGTCGGCG
>NZ_WPCE01000232.1 GCF_009742825.1 Halorubrum sp. CBA1125 | reverse complement strand
GCTCCTGGACATCCTCACCCGCCTGATCTGCCACATCACCAGCATCGAAAGAATACTCATCACTGGTCCATCCATCATACAGACCCGACGAGTCAACCACCTCGAGACGATCTCCATCATCATCGGTGACACCGACGATCTCAGATCGAGGGAGTTCGTCCTCACCGAGATCGGTCTCCTCACGGATCATCTCAGTGACCGGGTTATCTTCCGGATCGGTCCTCGGACTAACCGCGTACTCTATCCTTCGATCAACGAACTCGGAACCTGCCATAACCGAGCTGTCGACTATACCGGCGAGCAGACCTTCTGACTGGCTCATCCCGCGAGCCCTCCAGTGATCTCCTCAGCCGCCTGTTCTGCACCATCGGCTACGTCAGAAACGTCCGCTCCATCCGAGTCGTCCGAGTCGTCCGAGTCGTCCGAGCTGTCGGTGAGGGTCTGGTACGCCAGCCAGAGAACCAGAGCCGCAGCGAGCAGCATCCCGAGCGTCTTCGGATCCATCGGGAGCGACAGGGAGGGAGCCGGGGCGGTGTCCCCATCGGGGTCATCATCGGAATCGTCGGGATCGTCGACGTCGACGACCTCGACCTCACTACCAACGTCGTCGCCTGCGTCTTCCCCGTCCGACGCATCGAAGACGCCGCTATGCTGCTCCTCATACTCTCCTGTTGTAGGCATCTGCTCGTCTTGGTCGGTCTGTCTACGTTCAAGCCAGTCGTCTACGTCGTCTGCGTCGTTGCTGCCGTCCGTCTCGGCCTCCGCCTCGGTCGCGACGTACTGACCCTTCCCCACACGGTCAACCTCACCCTGCTGCGCGAGTTCGCTCAGTACGGAACGCATATGGCTTCCGCCACAGCCGTACTCATCGGCTAAACCCACCGGAGAGAGAGGCGAGTCGGCCGATTCCAGGCGCTGAAGGACGTAGTCCTTCGCACCCGGACAGTGCGCGGGATCTGGGCCGTCCGGCGGGCGATCGTCGTGCTCTGCTTTTGCCATCGTATACATTTCCTACTCAACGAGCACAATAAAACTTGCCTAGATTAACCCCCGGATTTATGGATACCAAAACTCAATCATCCCCTGAAATCAGATGAACAGAAACAACATCTTTCTGACTGAGAACCGTCGCGATGTACTGAGCGGTGAGTCCGATTTCTCCGAGAAGTCGATTACTAATGAAAAAAGTCGGATACGAACGAGAACGAGGACCGCGCTCGACGAGCTGATCGAGGTCGCGCAGTCGGCAGAGATCGAGAACCGCAGCGTCTTCGATCCCGAACAGCTCGGAATCCTCCTATACTGGGTACTCAACGACCCCGCGATGATGGGCTTCCCCGGCGGCTTCGTCGGAACCAGCGACGAGCCGCCCGAGGGCGTCGACGAAGACCACTACACGAGGATCCCCGACGAGTTACAGCAGTACCGCAGCGAGGTCCACAGCGAGGCCGCACAGGAGCTTCTCCGCGTCGATCAACCCGGACAGGGCCGCAAGTAGACCAGACTCAGAGCTGATCGAACGCCTTCAGCCCCGTCTGCTTCGAGTGGTCGGTGTACATCCGACCCTTCTCAAGCAGCCAGTCGCGGACCCGCGCCTCACTCGACCGCACCGACGGCGGAGGTATCACCGACTCCTCAAACATCCAGAGCTCAACCGCTCGGAGTCGGTGCCGACGCTTCGGCGGGATCGACCGCATCCATGAAGCGTCCGAGGTGAACATCCGCAGGTCGTCGAGGTCGTGGAGGATCTCCTCACAGCCGTCGACCTCGCAGATCCGTTCCTCCTTCGCACCCTCACCATCCCGCATCTCCTCCATCGGCACGCCTACGGCCTCAGCCGCGCGTTCTTGGATAAAGTACCACTCAGTCGCTCCCAGCTCCTCCTCCGGGTCGAACGACGCCGGATGAACGTCACCGAACCAAGACGCTGTCTGCCGGAACTCCTCCGATCCTCCGTGAGTCCGCAGGTACCACGCGGCCACCGCCATGTCCTCGAACGACTCGAGATCCCGCTTCTGGAACCGGGAGAACGAGCGGATGTTTTTCACGACCCACCCATCCGGCACCGCGTCGGGGTCGAAGTCCTCACAGGGAGCGAGGAAATGGTAATGCGGCCCAGCCTCCGTCATCGACTGCCACTTCTCCCAGTCACCGCCTGCGAACCTCCGGAGGAACGTCCAGCGGCCTGTTTCCGCGCTCAGGTTCCCCTCCTGAACCGCCGTACGGAACAGCCTATCAGCAGCGTCCGAGGTGCGGTACGGGTGAGCGATACAATAGCCGCCGCGGGCGCCAGCCTCCTGTACCACGTCCTGAGCGTCGGAGCGCATCGACCAGAACCGATCCGCGGACACCCGATCTACCTCGGGAGTCGCCACCAGGTGAAGCAGCCGCTTCCCCCATCCCTCGGCGTTCTCTCTGTAGGCCGCAAGACGCGCCACAGCGCTCACTGCGCCGTCGCGGACCCATCCGAGGTAGTGGTCGGGGCAGTATCGCGTGTCGCACGACGAGCGGCCGAGAGCGATGTGTGCACCCTCACAGAACCCGACCGGTGACAGACCCTGACAGCGGTTCGGCGCGGACCCCGTTCCGGGGATCTTCACCGTGTTCCCGTAGTAGGTCGTGTCCGGGGTCGGCAGATCGTCCTCGACCTCGTCCATCTCCCGCGGCGAGGGCGGGTCGCGTTCGGCGGCTTCGCGAGCAACCTCGCTGAGGAACTGCCGGTCTTCCGCGTCGTCAGGGGTCCGGCGGCGAACGTACTCACTCCCCATTTTCCGATTCCTCCGTTAGAGCGGCTGATATGCCGGTGAGTAGCTCCGTTGGGGGGCAACGGTGGGCGTAGTGGCAGGATACTGGCCGCGACCGCTCCGCGACCGCCCCGCAGGTCGTTCGGCTCCCTCCGGTCGCCGGTGCGCGGCCGGCGGCGCTCGGCCCGCCTACCGGCGGCCTCGCGCACCGCAAGGTCGCCGGCCGCTTGGAGGGAACACCACGCCGAGCGTGAGTCCGCAGCTCCTCGAGCGAGGCGATCATCGGCGCACCCACCTCAGCGCGCAGTCGTAGCAGAGAACCCGCGGTTCATCGTCTGTACGTTCAACTTCCGTGAGGGGTCCACCTTCCCGGCACCCTGACGCCCCGCAACCGTGCGCGTCGACGGGCCGACTCCCCCGGTACGCACCGCTCCGGGACAGCGTCGCGGACTCCGGCCGCCTCGCACCACCAGAAACGTTTTGCGGACGGCGTGAGTACACCGAAGCGACGAGGCCCCCACCTGCGTCACCCCGGTCACTCACCGGGTATTCTTCCATCGTCTAGCTGCTGCCCTCCTGGTCGTCGCGAGCCTCGACGAGCATCGACTCCGTGAGCCGGAGCTGGGCACGCATCGACCGGACTATCTGGATCCGCTCACCCAGCGAATCCGCACGACTCTCCGCCTGGTTCGCCTGATCTCTCAACAGGTCGAAGTGGCCGGAGAGGATGGAAACCGCTTCACGTTCGAGTAACTGGGCACCGTCACCGTTTTGCCCCGTGCGGGGCGTAGAGTCGCTTGCGCTCATGGTCTGGGCGCACCCTGTTCGGGGCACTTCCATGCCCCGGACGTTTCCACGCCGCGAGCGGCGCGGCCGTCCGTCGGGTGCTGCCTGAGTGTTGGCACCAACCGACATAAAATCAGCGACTCACTGCATCCCGCCGGTCTCCTCGCTCTCGTCACCGCCGAGATCGACGTTCTGGTGGATGACCAGAAGCACCGCGATCCCCGCGACGGCGAGGGCGACGTATCCCCAGTTCACCCGGTGATGGATCTCGTGGCTGTATTCGACGGTCTTCGCGCCGTCGATGTTCTCCGGCTGGGGATCGGGAAGATCACTCATGCGAGCAGAGACCAGAGGGGACGAGTGTACCCGTAGAGAACTCCGGCGAGGACGAGCCCACCGAGGACCCACGCCCACGTCGGGATGAACTCCCACAGATCACCGGTCC
>NZ_WPCE01000162.1 GCF_009742825.1 Halorubrum sp. CBA1125 | reverse complement strand
CACCGTCTTCACCGTCTTCGCCGTCGGACGGTTCTTCGCGTTCTTCGACGATTTCGACCTCGGCGCGGTCCGTGTTCGTACCGTCGTCGGATTCGACGACGTACGAGCCGGTCTCGAGGTCGGAGGTGTCGATCGTGGCGCTCCACTGACCGTCAGTATCCCACTGGTCAGTGCTGGAGATCTGCATCGACTCACCGTCTTCGTTCAGGAGCTCCAGAGTGATCGAGTTGTCGTCGGGGCGGAGGTTGGTCGTCCCTTCGACGACCATCGTCTCACCGGTCGCGACCGGGTTGACGCCCTCAGCCTGAGCCACTTCGGGGTAGACAGAGTCGATCACCGTCTGACTCTCCGTGTAGCGGAACGTCTGCGTGACCATCAGGTCGTCGCTCGCCGTGTCCTCGGTCGTCTCGCTGGTGATCAGCGAGGTAGCCTGGTTCGCGTTCAGCGAGCGGTCGCTGACGTTGTTGTTGACCCAACTGACGAGACCGCCGATGTCGGCGTCGTTCCCGCCGGGGAGGTCGCCGTTACCGACGGCGTTGTCGCGGCTCATCGAGATGAAGTGGGCGCTCACCGTCCCCTCGGCCAGCGAACCGCCGCCGGCCGCGTTCGGGATGTCGCTGTCTTCCACGTCAATCTCACCGTCGCTCTCAACGTCGACGGTCTGTGCGGCAACGCTACCGCGCGAGTCAATGTACACGAGCGCGATCGTGTTCTGACCCTCCGCGTTACCGGTAATGTCGACGGAGTTGTCGAGGTCGCTGTTGATCTGGCCGTTGATCGTCTCGAGCTGAGCCGACAGTTCGCCCTCAACCGTCGTGATGGACTGCTGCGTGCTCGTCGCGCGGCTGAAGTCGGACGTCTCGACTTCCGACTGGCCCTCGAACTCGTTGTGGTCAACGACACCGTAGCGGTAAGTGCCGGCCTGGCCGAGGATGTCGGCCCCGTTGTTGCCGGTGTTACTCAGAACGACGTCTTCCTCTTCGTACTCGTCAGCCGAGTCGACGTCGATGTCGTCCAAGAGGAGCTGCCACTCGTTGTTGTCGCGGACGTAGACGTCCACGGAGTCAGAGCTCGTGGCAGTCCCGTTGACGTCGACTTCAGAGCCGATGGTGTACTGGTTGCCCGGGCTGTCGATGGTGATCGAACCCTCTTCGACATCGAACGAGGTGTCCTCGACGGAGCCACTACTGACGTCGAACGCATCACTAGTGGTGCCTTCGTACACGTCGATCGTGACTGACGTGTCGTCGAGGGCTCCAGTAGCGATCGATCCGACGCCCGTGGTGCCGTCAATCTCGACGACCGCGTAGGCGACGGAAGCGTTCTCGGGGGTCACACCGGTGGTACCGCCGGAGTCGGCGAAGCCAACCTGCGAGGTATCGCCGACGTTACGGAAGACGTCATCGATGTTGTCGCTGCGGAAGTTCTCCGCGTCGATAGTGACAGTGTGGAACTGGCCGTTCGTGCCGCCGCTCACGGTGTACTCAAGGTTGGTACCCTGCGTAACTGTGTCGTCGGCAGTCTCGACAGAGACCTCGTCGTCTGTCGTGAGTTCGATAGTGTACTCTTCAACAACAGCGTCATGGTCGAGGTTGTCGTTACCCTCGAAGATGACGGTGTACTCACCGGCATCCTCGCCAGCGAGGTCCAGGGCGGTCGAATCATCGCCGTTGGAGAGGGTCGACGAACCGGGAACGACTTCACCGGTAATGTCGGTCCCACTCGGGTCCTCGACGCTGACAGAGAGGTCCTCGGCTTCTCCGAAGTTCCACTCAGCGACGATGTCGAGGTCACCAGCATTGTCCGGTCCGACCTGACTGACGTCAGAGCCGGTCCCACTAATCTGGACCTCGGAGGTGGTGATGCGCGGCTCCTGGAGGATGACGCTGTATCCGTCATTCGTCGCGTAGGTGCCGGTTGCCGCATCCGTGGCGATCGGCAGCTGGAGCGACGTACCCTCGGCGCTACCAGCAGTCTTCTGGAGTGCACCGACGTTGACGGTCGAACCGTCATCATCGACGAAGGTCAGGTCGTCCTCACCCTGGTAGACGGTCGAGCCGTTGTAGACCACGCCAGCACCTGCTTGACGACCATCGACGAGGTCGAATGTCGCAGTTGTAGACGCACTAGAACCGGTTGCATCGATATCGAATTCAACATCTGACGCGGTGGATACGCCCGTAGTGTCGTGGTCGTACGTCACCGTAATGGTGAATTCATTGTCATCAGCGTCACCGCCGGTATCGGTGACATTTATTGTGTGAGTACCTCCTGCTAGGTTATTCGAGTCAATAGTCTGGTCACCAGCGTTAGACGCACTAACACTGTCGACACTCGGTGTAACACCAGCACCAGCTGCTTCGGACAGATCAACAGTAATGTTTTCTGTTGTACTGTCATTCATTGTAACATCGAACTGTACCTCTTGCGTGAAGCTCCCCTGATCAACAAACACATCGTCGGCCGATGCGTTGTCGAGGGAGGTGGCTTCCGCCGCTGCAGGTGCAGCAGCGAATCCGACAGCCACCATGGAAAGCACCATGAGCACACTGAAGAAGACCGCGTTGGCCTTCGTGCGTGTATTGTCGTTTGTCATAGTTGTGTTGTCTGCATCCAACGCGACAGCAGTTTTGTCCTGACAGCCGCCTCGTACCGTCACCGCACCGCGAGGCGGACCGTATCACGGATTACTCACTTCTGCCGCATTCGTGGATAGGGGCATCAAGACAATACGACGGTTCTTATAAATACTTTGTGTGTAGTGCTGGGTGTGAGAAACCGTCACAAGCCGTGCGAGAGGCGACGAGACCGCCGTTTTCGGATCGGCGGGGGAATCTCGATGCGGCGGTGGACAGGTGCGGAACGTGCCCGACGACGAACGCGTCCCGGGGAGACGAACACGGCTTCGGGACCGCGCTTCCGGTCACGTGCGCGCGAACATCAAAAGACGTAGTCGAATGGCCGATCGACTCCGTCGGCTATTCGAGCGTCTCGACCAGATCCGACCCCTCGACGTAGGGGATTCCCCGCCGATCGGCGTAGGTGGCTGCGTCCGCGGGCGACAGCGCCGCGCCCGTCTCGTCGTCGAGCATCTCACAGACCACGACGGCGGGAGCGGCGTCGACGGCCTCGGCCATCGCCAGCCCGAGTTCGGTGTGGCCCGTGCGCCCGTCCAGCCCCTCGCGGTCGCCCCGGAGCACGTGGACGTGGCCGGGCGCGCGGAACTCCGCAGCGAAGTCCTCCGGGCCGTACCCCGCGGGGTCCGCGTCAACCGCGGCGGCGGCGTCCGCGAGCTCGACGACGGTCCGCGCGCGGTCCGCGTCCGTGATCCCGGTGAACGTCTCGCGGTGGTTCACCGGCAGCGAAAAGGAGGAGCGGTCGTCGTAGTCGGGGTCGTCGTCGACCGCGGGATGGTCGAGCGCGTCCGCGAGGAACGGGAGCCCGAACGCCTCCGCGACCGGGTCCGCGACCGCGACGCAGATCAGCCCGCCGGCGTCGTTGCGCATGTGCGCGATCGCCGCCTCGTCGACCGCCGCCGCGGGGTAGACGATGTCCGTCTCGCCCTCCCGGTCCGCGAAGTCGTGGACGCACACGGGGCGCCCGCGCGGAAGGCGTCGAGCGCGCGCTCGACGGGGTCGTGCGACGGGGTCACGTCTCCGTCAGTGTCCGTTCGCAGGTCCGCGTCGGCGTCGGCACGCATCAGGCCACCTCCGTCTCGACGGCGGCCGCGGCGCGGTCGTCCGCGCGGGTCGTCGCCTCTACCCGCACCTCGACGGGGTCGCCGTCCGACAGGTCGAGCGCGTCGCGCAGCCGGTCGGGCGCGATCAGTTCGAGCTGGTCGTCGTCGTGGTGCGTGCGGTCCGGAACGATCGCGTGGACCTCCTCGTACCGCTCGTCGTCGGCGACGAGGGTGACGCCGTAGCAGGTGGCCGCGCCGTAGGTGCGGTCGTCGTCCTCCCAGGCGTCGATCGGAACCGCGTCGATACTCGTCATCTCACCCCGCCGGCGGACGCTCTCTTCGGTCAGGTCGAGGTTGAGCGTGCCCGGGAACGGCTCGTAGCCGAGGCGCTCGCGGAACTGCTCGGCGTAACCGGGGAGGGTGATGTAGTGGCGCCCCTCGCCCATCCCGCCGGTGACCGCTCCGCGGAGGACGAGTTCGACGTCGGTCTCGAACAACCGTCGGTAGTCGGCGTACTCGGCGCGGAGAGCGGCCTCGCCGCGTCCGTGATCTTGACCCACTGGCCGTCACCCACCACGTCGCGCTCGACGTAACCGGCGGACTCCAGCGTCTGGAGCCGTCGAGAGGCGGTCTGCGTGGAGGCGTCGAGCCGGTCGCCCAGCGCGGCACACGACACCTTCGTCTCGGTCAGGCCGCCGGCGAGCCCGACCTGTTTCAGGGCCGCGATCGCGGCCGGGTCGGCGTCCGGCGTCGCCGTCGATTCGGACATACTCGGATCTCGGACGCCCGCACGCAAAAGGTTACCGAATGTGTTATGGTTCTCAGAACTGTGACGGAGGTTCGAGATCGAGACGGAGACGGTCTTCGAGCAGACGTTGCCGGGCCGGGTACCTAACCCCGTCGGTGGCCGTCGACGTCGATGCGCCGTCCACTCGACCACGCGGGCTGCGGTCGCGCGGCGGTCGGACGCGCGGGCCGAGTGGGAACCTCTCGCGCGCGGTCGCCGAAAGGTAAGGTACAAATACGAACGGCGATTGATTCCCGGTGCGGGCTCGTAGATCAGTGGCAGATCGCTTCCTTCGCAAGGAAGAGGCCCGGGGTTCAAATCCCCGCGAGTCCATAGACGACTCTCGTTTCTGCGAAGGTACCCAAAGGGGAAGAAGAGGGGCTAACGCTCCGATTTCACACCGCCGAAGACCGGAAAGAAGAAGATCGCCGATTCGAGTTTTCCCGGCGACCTCTACATCCCCTCGCCGTCCGGCGAAGGAAAACGGAGGAACCGGCAAATGAACTGGGACGACCGTTCTCGGTCGACTGAGGTGGATGTCGACCTCGAAGAGGAAGAAATCGAGGTGGTCGTCAAGGAGACCACGACGTTCTCCGACTTTTTCAACGAGGACAACGAGCTGCGGCTCTGGCAGGATAACGGCGGGTGGTCCGGCGTGCTCAGAGAAGACGGTGCGTTTTGGCGCGTCAACGTCATGGACGACGGCGAGATCATCGCCAAGGATCCGATGTCCGCGGAGGACGTCGTCGAGTCGATCCGCGATCACGTCGAAGACCCAGGTGCCGGCTCGGTCGGCTCGTTCATCACCCCGTCGCGTCCGGGATCTCATCGGTCGGACCCGTCCATGGTGGGTGATCGCCCATGAGCAGCGTAACCGGCGAGATAAGCCGTCTCGACACCGAGATAGGCGACCGTCTCAGTTTCCGCAATCTCCCCGAAGCGGGGGATACGAGCTGGCAGAAAGCGAGGCCCTATCAGAGCGACTTCGAGCGGCTCAGTAAGCTCGGCTGGAAGGTGCGGAGTCCAAACGGCGAGGAGTGGCACCACGTCGTGCTCGGACGCAAGAGCGGCGGCTTTGTCGGCGCCTGCGACTGCAAGGGCTTCGAGTACAACCGCGGCCCCTGCGTCCATCTCTGCGCCCTCAGAAAGTCGGCGTGGGGGAACCGGAACCTCTGCCGGACCGAGACCGACATCAACGACCGGCCGATCCGGATCTGCGACCTCGACGACACCGACGCGACCGAACAACGCTACTGGTACCTAACCGACCTCCAGCGCGAGGCGTATCTAAACTGCGACCTCGGGGACATGGGCGTTCGTGAGTACCAGCGAGCGAAGGGCTACTCGTCGCCCGGCACGGTCTCAAACCGGCTCAGGGCGGCCCGCGAGAAGGTCCGCGAGCACGACGACGACCTGATCGCCGACGGCGGCACCGCTGCCCGTCGCGACGGGCTCACCGACGATCGCCGGCTGCTCGGCGAGGGGGTCGACCGATGAACGACATGATCCGTGTGACAGAGAACGGCTGTGTCATACAGACCGATCCCACAGTTTTCGGGGGTAACAACGGCTCTACTGCCGGGATTGGTGCGTGTCACACAGACGGGGGAGCGTTGTCACAACGGCGTCCCCCCTCACGCATGAGCGATGCGCGGCCGAGATGGGGCCGGCGCGCGCGCTGGTGCGCGTGGAGCGCCGAGCCGAGCGTCGTCGCCGGAAGCGAGGTGAGTCGATGAGCGCCGAATCGAGCGCAAAGCGCGTGTCGGCACGAGTGAGGGACGAGGACCTCCTCGACGCGCTCAACGACGCGGCGGACGAGTACGGATCGCGGTCGGAAGCGATTCGGGCGGCGCTGCGCGAGACCTACGCAGACCGCGACAGCGTCGAGGTAAACGTGGCCGCGTACCTCCCGAACGATCCGGTGGTCCGCCGGGGGTACAAAGTGCTCTGCGACGAGGCCTCACCGTTCCAGTCGCGGATCGACGTCGACACCGCGATGAGCCGGGTCGCGAACCGGCTCAACATCCCGAAGGGGAGCGTGAAGCGGCGCGTGATCCTCCCGCTCGAACGCCAGCGAGTCGGCGGCGAGCAGGTCGTGGAACCGAATTGGGGCGTGCTGGTGGTCCGCCGACCCGACGAAATCGCCGCTCTTGCTGGCGTCGACGACGCCAGCGACGGGGG